>CAYZMV010000108.1:0-1919 GCA_964479635.1 uncultured Clostridium sp.
AAGTCCAAATAGACCAAGCCCATTATTTAAGGGATTAATCGCAGTAGCAAAAAATAGGATTTAGGGGACAGACCCCAAAATCCTATTCTTTTTTCTTTCTCTTTTCTGTAATAATTTTATTTTCAAATTCTTCCCAAGATTTACTAAACTCGTGATTGGCAAAAGCTTCTTTTAATCCATTTATCTGCTTTAATTTTATAATTTCATCTAATTCCATACCAAGATGGAGTGAAATAGTGCTGTCATCCCATCCGGCTTTTGTAAGTTCCAAAACAATTTTAGACATATCCAATATTTGATGAGTTCCTCTTGCCCTGTTGTGACGTATTGTACTTGCAATACGTTCATCTAATTTTTTATCTATTGTAACAACTGGAATTTCTTTTAAATGGAAATACTCTTTTGCACATCTATACCTGTGAAATCCATCAACAATTATGTATATATCATTTTCTTTATCATAATATGTAACAATAGGTTGGGTATATCCATCTTCTTCAATAGAATGCTTTAAAAGTCTCATTTCTGGAGGAGCAACTTTATTAGGGTTATAATCATTTGCAACAACTTTATTTATATCTACCATTTTAACATTTAATACAGGAAAAGTGATTTTTTTATTCATTAATATCACTCCTAATTTTTACAAAATGTTTATACCCATCCTCACGTTTGCAAATAAATCCACAAGAATTATAGACATCATAATATGTAGAAGTAACAATACTATCCTTTATTTTTCTTTCCTTATTAACATAGGTTAATAATTCAACCAAAAATTCGTCTTTTATAGAATATACATTTTTCATAACCTCTGATGCAATAGAAACGAAAGCAACCGGACTATTATTGACATCAAAATTTATATACCATTCTTTGTTATTATCATCATAAATTCTATCATTTGTTTTATTTTGAACAATTCTCGAGCCAAAAAATCTTCCCATAACATTATAAAAATCTTTAGATTTGTTATCCATTTTTACAATCATCATTAATCACTTCCTCTTTTATAAATTTATTTAAATCAGGATCAGTAGTTACAGTATCTGCAGAGAGAAGATTGTCCCATTTATGTGCTAACCTCCTAAGTTCATTTTCTTCAGTTTTAGTTTGAGCAAATGAAAGTCTCTTAAGATAAAAATCATTTTTTTCAATCGCTCTTGCGATTCTACGCCAAGAAATTACTTTTTTCTGATTTTCTAATTTTAGTGAAGCCTCTTCTGGTATTTCATCAAAATCCACAAAATATTTTTTGCGATGCCATATCATAAATTTTTTGATTTTTCTATAATAATTCATCATAAGATCATGGTTATATAAACCAATACTTTCAAGTAAAAAAACAGTATATTGTTGCCAAGTCATAAAATCTGGTTTTAAACTTTTAATATCTCCTAAAGCAGACGTTCTACAATATATATTTCCAAAATTTACTCCATTAACACGATTGAGAACTTTTTCCCAAGTTTCATATTCTAGAGCCTTAAATTGATCTAACCCTTTTCTTTGATCATCACCATAAGGCTGACAAATTCTTTGCTCAGATAAAGGAACACCATTTTTATACATTAATTCATATATTCTATTATATTTTAAATCTAACTTGCTAACAGTACCCCAAATATCTTCAACCTTAAAATCATAAATAGGATAGAAGTTGTAAACATTAAGTACTTGATTAGAAAATTTTACTCGAGTAGTCCATTTATAGTTTTTAAAGGTTTCTTTTGAGTTTTGAAAAGTAATTGTACGAAAACGGTTTAAACTTTCATCAGTTCTAATACCTATACCACAAGCCTTTTTCCCTTCGTGGTTTTGATCATACCAACTAGCAAATTGTAATATAAATTCTTCAAATTCTTCTCCGGGTCTAAACCAATCAAAAGGACAATTATGTATGTTTATGCTATCTTTTG
>CAYZMV010000108.1:1929-3825 GCA_964479635.1 uncultured Clostridium sp.
TAATATTGAAACAGCATTTCTTAATGCTAATGGAAGTGCTATATGATAAAAATCTCTTATTTGCGATAATTGTTTTAATTCGTTTAAATGGTCAATAGTACATTTATATTGCCCTTCTAAATCTATAAATAACACATCAAATTTTTTATTCATTTTCTTTGCAACAATATTTGCAAGTTGTACCATAACTGAACTATCTTTACCAGCACTAACACTGAAATAAATATTATCAAAATTTGTAAATATTATTTCAAGTCGCTCAAAAGCAGCTTCTAATACATTTTTTTCTAAATATTTTTTAGGCATTGATAATTTTCAGCTCCCTCTTAACACATTATTATAAATTAATCTACAAAATCCGTCAAGAAGAAACACGAATTTATAAATTAAATTTTACCCCAGGAGTAATATAATATACAAAAACTATCATTTTATTACTGTGAAAAGATTTGACAAAACTTGAAAAAGAGTTATAAATGTGATAAAATTCACAAATAAAGAAAAGAGGGATTAAATGAAAGTTATATTATTGCAAGATATTAAAAATGTTGGAAAAAAAGATGAAATAATAAATGCAAATGATGGTTATGCAAGGAATTTTCTATTTCCAAAAAATTTAGCGATAGAAGCAAATAAAAATAATTTATTAAAATTACAAGCAAAAAAGGATTCCCAAAAACATAAAAAAAATTTAGAAATAGAAGAATTTAAAAAACAAGCAGATAAAATTAAAAATATTGTTCTAAAAATATATGCCAAAGCTGGAGCTAATGGAAAAATATTTGGAGGAATTACAGCTAAAGAAATATCAGAAGAGTTAAAAAAACAGTATAAAATAGAAATAGATAAGAAAAAAATAATTGTAAAAGAAACTATAAAAAACATAGGTAGATTTTCAGTTGAGATAAAATTTGGAGATGGAGTATCAGCAAATTTGACACTTATAGTAGAACCAGAATAAAGGGGGCTAAAAAATGGATATAGGAAAAATTCCGCCACACGATATTGATGCAGAACAAGCTGTAATAGGTAGTATGCTTACAGATAAAGATGCAGTAGTTGATAGCATTGAAGTATTAAAACCAGATGATTTTTATAGACAAGATAATAAAACAATATATGAGGCAATTTTAAATTTGTATAATAGAGCAGAGCCAATAGATGTAATAACAGTTAAATCAGAATTAACATCATTAGGAAAGCTTGAATCAGTAGGTGGGTTAGAGTATTTAGCAGGACTTCCAGATAAAGTACCAACAACAGCCAATGTAGATAAATATATTAAAATAGTAGAAGAAAAATCAATATTGAGAAATTTAATAAAAGCTTCCAACGAGCTTATTGATATGGGGTATGCAGAAACAGAGGATATAGATACAATTATTGATCAGGCAGAAAAAAAGATATTTGATATTGCACAAGGAAAAAACCAAAAGGGATATTCTGCTTTAAAAGATATATTAGTTGAAAGCTTTGCAGAAATAGAAAGATTATATAATCAAAAAAAGCCAATAACGGGCATTCCAACAGGATTTGCAGATTTAGATTATAAAACGGCAGGTCTTCATAATTCTGATTTAGTATTAGTAGCTGCAAGACCATCAATGGGAAAATCAGCATTTGCCTTGAATATTGCTACAAATGCAGCACTTGTAGCTAAAGTGCCGGTTGTGATATTCACTCTTGAGATGTCTAAAAGTCAGCTTGTAAACAGAATGCTTTGCAGTGAAGCAATGGTAGATAGTAATAAAATTAGAACAGGAAAAATAGAAGAAGACGATTGGGTAAAACTTGCAACAGCACTTCGGACCACTTTCTGAGGCACCAATATACATTGACGATACATCAGGAATAACAGTTACAGAAATAAGAGCAAAATGTAGAAAATTAAAATTA
>CAYZMV010000109.1:0-3792 GCA_964479635.1 uncultured Clostridium sp.
GTATGGATATGTTTTGTCATCTTTTAAAAGAACATTAAATTTAGGCATATTCTTTTTTATAAGATTACACTCTAATATTAATGCCTCTGCTTCATTATCTGTAACTATATATTCAAAATGGTCTATTAATGAAACCATTTTTTTTATTCTAGCAGTTTTATTAGTCTTATTAAAATACTGCCTTACTCTATTTTTTAATACAACTGCTTTACCTACATATAATATTTTATCATCTTTGTCTCTCATAATATAAACTCCAGGTTTATCTGGAAGTTTTTTAAGTTCTTCTTTAATATCAAACATCTATATATCCTACATATGGAAGGTTTCTATATTTTTCATCGAAATCTAATCCATATCCTACTACAAATTTATTTGGTATTTGAAAACCTATATAATCTACTTTTACTTCTTGAACTCTTCTATCAGGCTTGTCCAATAATGTACATAATTTAATAGAATTTGGTTTTTTCATTTTTAAATATTCGATTAAATATGAAAGCGTTTTTCCTGTATCTATTATGTCTTCTATAACTATTACATCCTTATCCTTAATACTATCTTTTAGGTCTAATTTCATCTTTATTTCTCCAGAACTTTCTGTTCCGTCATTATAACTAGATACTCTTATAAATTCTAGCTTAACGTCTCCTCTTATTCTTTTTGCTAGTTCAACTGTAAAAAATACTGAACCCTTTAAAATACATATAAGCGTAATTTCTTTTCCAGCATATTCTTTTTCTATTTGCATTGCTATTTCTTCAATTCTTTTGTTTATTTTTTCTTCACTAATTAATACCTTTATTTCTTCCATATTTATTTCCCCTTATTTATATTTTGTTTTATATATTATACTATTTATATTGTTTTTTTTCAATACGAAAAAAAGGATTATAATACAAATAATTTGAATATCGTAAGCAGTATTGCTCCGGGGATTCCAAGTATTCCGTACAAATATTGCTGTAAATACATTAAGTCCTATATGTAGATTCCACATTACACCAACCCAGTTAATTACATATATAATTAGTCCACCTAACACAGAATTAATAATTAATTTGATTATCATTTTCATTGGTAAAATAAATATTTTTCCAAATAATATTATTGCCATTATACATCCTAAAAAAATAATTATAGTATTAGTATCGTTCATAGCTTATCCCTCCACTTTATACTATAATTATGCTTGTTTGCTTTTTAATATTACCTATATAGCCTCTGTTTGTTCTAATCCAATTTGTAAATTATTAATCATATCTACTTCAATTCCTTTTTCTTTTACTTGTTTAATTAAATAGTCTAATTTCGCTTTACTAGCTTTTATTTGATATGAATAGTAATCAATAAGTTCTTCTTCTGCCGTTTCAAAATTCTTATTGGCTATATATAATTCTCTTTTAGTATTTAATATTGATTTCAAAAGCTCTAATTCATTGTTAATTTTTTCTTCTTTTATATGATATTGCATAAATTATCCTTCTTCCTAAAATTTGTTATGTTTGTAGTATATTCCATTTTAAGAATAATTATGTAATTAAATAAATAATTTTTCTATATTCATATCTTTTAAATGTTCTTTGCATTCATTTAAAAAATATTGATCTGTTTGACCTGCCATATAGTCTATTACTGATCTTTTTATATTTGTCTTATCATCCTTTTGTTGTATAAAATCATATAAATTTTTTTCAGATTGTGAAAAATCACCATTTTTAATATCAAATTTCTCAAGTTTATCTAAATAGTAATAGAATAATTTATAAAAAAGTTGTTTTACTATATCTTGGTTTTTATTTGCTTCACTAGATGCATATATATTTTCAAAATTCCAATCTTTTAATTGCATAAGAGCATTAAATACTTCATCAGAAAATGTTAAATATGGCTTTTCAAAGCTGTTTATAATTATATCTTTAATTAAAGTATCGACAATTTTAGAATTATTATTGCCTAATATTCTTGTTACTTCTTTTGGTAAATCTTCTCTTTTTATAATTCCTATTTTTATTGAATCTTCTACATCTCTACCTATATATGCTATTACATCTGAAAGTCTAACAACCGATGCTTCTAATGTCATTGGTACTATTTTTTTACTATAATTTTCTTTTTGGAATGTACTCTCCAAATCGAAAATGAAATCACTTTCTGTTTTATTTTTATTATACTGATATTTATTTATAAGTATTTCACCATTATGAGCAAGTATTCCGGTCTAATGTTTGAACACTTATATTCAATTTCTCTAAGTTTTTAAGTACCCTTACACTTTGTGCATTATGGCAAAAATATCCTATATTTTCTTTTATACATATATCATTTAAATATTTTTCTCCCTTGTGTCCAAAGGGGCTGTGTCCTATATCGTGCCCAAGGGCTATAGCCTCAATTAAATCTTCATTTAATTTTAGACTTCTTCCAATAGTTCTTGCAATTTTAGAAACTAACTGAACGTGAAGAACTCTATGTGTAATATGGTCATTTTTTGTGAACGAAAAAACTTGGGTTTTGTCTATATACCTTGTATATCCAAGCGAATGTATAATTCTATCTATATCTCTAAAAAATATTGGCCTTATATCATCTCTATTTTCTTTCAATACTATAGCATCTTCAGATTTACAAGCAAATTCAGATAAAAATTCTTCATTTGCTAATATGTTTTCTTTTGCTCTATCTAAAATATCCATTTATTCACCTCGTTATTTACTATTATATTAAAATTTTGGTCTATTGTAAAGAAAACACTTGCAATTTTCATTTTTACGTGTTAAAATAGAAAAAGTGAATTTTATTGTGACTTTAAGGAGGTGCAAAACATATGCCAAATATCAAATCTGCCATAAAAAGAGTTGATGTCATTGAAAAGAAAACATTAAGAAATAATATGATTAAATCTGAATATAAAACAGCTACAAAAAAATTTGAAACTGCTGTAGCTGAGGGAAATAAAGAAAATGCCGAAAAGCTTTTCAAAGATGCAGTTAAAAAGATTGATGGTGCTTGTTCAAAAGGAGTTATTAAAAAGAATACAGCATCTAGAAAAAAATCTAAGTTAGCTAAAAAACTAAATACAAGCGCATAAAAACAAATCTTGTAAGATTTGTTTTTTATTTTTTATAATAATATGCAAGACCTCCATAAAATTTTCTCGTATCATCCAAATTCTAACACCTCAATTATAAATTTCATTCCAATAATTTCCTTTGATTTACTTGTTTTTATATGTTAATATGAATATATAAGGTGTAAATTTTTGGAGGTTCTTAAATGATAAAAAATTTTATAAATAGTATTAAAAATATAGAAAAAGATGTTTTAAAAATAATGTTATCTGGATTTAAATTTTCTTTTATGATTTGCATTATATCCTGTATAATATTGCTTTTGTATAAGTTTAATCCTATATCTCATATACTATACGATTCAGGAATTATTTTATTTAAAACAGGTTTAACGTTTGGTGTTATGTTTTTTGTGTGTGCTTTTGTAATAGATAAGATAAAAAAACAGATAAATTAAAAAGAAAGTTTTTCAAAACTTTCTTTTTAATTTTATTTCTTTAATTCTTCTAAAAACATTTTATTTAGCATTTGAGGATTTGCTTTTCCTTTTGTTTCTTTCATTGCCTGTCCTACTAAAAATCCTAATGCTTTATCTTTTCCTGCTTTAAAATCTGCTATTGATTGTGGGTTTGCTTCTAATATTTTTAATACTACTTCCTTTATAGCCCCTTCATCTGATATTTGTACCCAGCCCTTTTCTTCTATTATTTTAGATGGCATT
>CAYZMV010000110.1:0-3776 GCA_964479635.1 uncultured Clostridium sp.
CATTTTGTAATGCAAATGTAATATTTCTGTAAAATTGTAATATTTTATATTCACATAAACAAAACGCATTGAACTTAATCTCTTAATTCAATGCGTAATTTTTATAATTTTGCCGACAGTGTTGACAAAATTTCAAAATCTGGAAAATAATCATAAAATTTTAACATTCTAAATATGTTTCTTTCCCCATAACCTCTACCATATTCCATAACTAATTTTTTACTTAATTTTTTTATCACTGATTTACCATACTCTGCTTTTTGTTTATTAAGCACATTCTCTGTTATATCTTTACCTATATTCCAATATAAAAATGTCTTTTCATTATTTACTTTTACAACTGCATTTCTTTTTGCATTTTCTATCAATACCACTATTCTATTATATAAATCATCTATATTTATATTATCTATATTCTTTAAATCATTCATTTTTACCTTTTTTATAATGTTCTTATTTTCATCTCCTAGCATATTTAGTTTTCATTTTTTTGGAATTTGTTGGAGAGGATTCTCCTGTTTGATTTAAACTTTCCAAGAAAAAATAAAAGGACAAAGTTATATTAACTTGCCCCCCTATGTTTATATTTTATATCTTTTTTTATTCTTTTTCAACTATTATCGTTCTTCTTTTTTCGACATATTATGAGAAAGAATAATATTAGGAACAGTCCCTAGAATGAGACTGTTCCTAGAATTTTCTGTTGCGGATGATACAGTTATATTTACATTAGCTTGATACTTTTGATAATGTGTGTGGATTTTCAGCATCGTTGGCTCCTTCGCAAGGGGTCAATGTGATATTAGATCCAAGAGAAACTGTGGGGCGGAGATTATTTCCGATGGCATTCCCGTTGCCTCTCGATTCAAATAACTCGGCAAAGCTGAGGCCAGTGTTCCCAACAATGTGCAAGCCGAAGAACGCAATGCCTGAGTCGCAGTTGACACAACGTGAGGCGAGCCAGTAGTATGTGCTAGTAGAAAATATCATACTATGAAAATTGCTATTTTTACAATAATTAGCTGGGGTTGAATCAAATCTGTAATAAGTTTGGGTACAAGTTAAAGTTTGAGTTGTTTTTGCATCATCTTCTCCGGTTGTTTGAGCCTCATCACTTACACCAATTCCGTCTTTACTAGCTTCTTCTACACCTATACCAGAACCGTTTTTCTTGTTCATATAACGCTGGATATTGAAAACTATCTCCTGTATATGTTTTTGGTTGGTTATATTTTGTTTTCGTATTAGGATTAGTATAATTATTTCTCTGAGTAATAGCCTCATTGCTAAATCCAGCCTCTACATCTTCTATTTTCAAACTTCTTGCATCTACTCCTAATTCTGTGCTACTATATAGTGTCTTACATATATCATTTAATATATACACTCCATTATTATATCCTTTTGCATTTTGGAAAGAAACTTTTTGACTCGTTGGCTTATCACTTATTATGGTTAAGCGACCTTCTTTGTCTACTCCTAATATTCTCCATTTTAATTCTTCTGTTGTTAAGGCAGAAGGATTAATACATCCAGTATAGTTTTCACCTAATTTTTCTGTTGAGTATGTTGCTTGGGTTGGTTTGTAATCTACATAGTCTCCTATCTTTAATTCCACTCCATCTCTTGTTACAGTACTTCCATCTTCTCTTAATTTCCATTTTCCGCCAACTTATATCGCCATATTCATCTACATAAAATGTATTTCCTGACTCACTTTGATATGCTCCTCCTGCAACTTTCTTAAATCCTTCTGGCAAGTGTTTTTCTAATTCACCATAATCTACTTTTGATTTTCTGTCTATGGAGCCTAATACTGCTGCCAATAGGCTTTCTCTGTCTGCATCAAATTGTGTACCTTTTGCTGCTTCTTTTGTTGTGTTGAACAATCCCCCATTTAGTGCTATTGTTACCGTTACGCCTACCAACATTAGCATTATGATTATTGTGATGACCAAAGCTATTAGAGTAATACCTTTATGGTCAGAGATTAAAGGTTGGTGGTTAGAGATTAGATTTGAGTAGTCCTTCGTAGATTTTTTGTTTTTTAGTTCTTTTTTATTCATACGTTTTTCTCCCTTCTTTTGTTGTTATTTGCATTTTACAAATAATTATACATATTTACAATGATATTATAATTAATATGACATTTAATGTCAATACTATTATTTTATTAAATATGACATAATTTTACTGGTGGTAAATTTTGATTAGTGAAAAAAGAAAATCTTATAATTATACTCAATTAGAAATGGCTAATAAATTAGATATTAGTTTGAGACAGTATGCCAGAATTGATAAAGAGGAAGATTTGCCTAGAAGAGATATTTTAAAGAAGTTAATTGTTTTGCTTGATTTGAGTGATGAGGAAGTTGGAAAATATATTAAAACAATGGTGGATAAAAAGGTTTCGTAAAAATGCTCTAGAGTAATAAAAGAATTTTCCTATATTCTAGAAAAATTCTTTCATCCATTTTACTCTTTCATTATGAAGTTTGTTTTTAAATTCTATTCCGTTTTTTATATTATATCTTTCTTTTATGTATTCGCCATTAATTTCAGATAACATTTTGTTTCCTATTTCTAAGAATGTGCATTGCTTTTTTTCTTCTTTGCTTAAGTTTTCAAGCCTATTTCTGTCACAGTATACCACTATTTGAAGTCCCTCTAGTCCTAAAGCAGATTTGCTAACTCTTTCTATAAATTCTACTTTTTTGCTTGCCGTCATTTGACTAAATATTCCGCCCTCTCATATGTTCTTTGCAAGATATTATTCCTGCTTTTTTCCACAAGATAGGTACTCCTATTCTGTTTGAGAGATTTCGTACTGGTTCTACTCCTTTTTCGGTATGTCCATAATGATGTGGATACATTTCTTTTGGTGTTACTCCTTTTCCTAAATCGTGTACTAATGCACTATATCTTATTAATAAATTATCTGTTAACATTGCACTATTGTCTACTGTTATTAGTGTGTGATTATAGCTGTCTCCTTCTGGATGATATTGTATTGGCTGAAGGCTTCCTATTAAGCCATATATTTCTTTAAAATGTGCATCTAAAACATTCGCTTCTTTTAATACATTAAAGAATTTTGATGGCTTGTTTGATGAAAGGGCTTTTTTAAATTCTACAAATATTCTTTCTTTTGATAATGTAGTTAGTTCGTCCTTTAATTTGTTCATTAGATTTATTGTGTTTTTTTCTACTTTAAAATCTAACTGGCTTGCAAATCTTGCTACTCTATAAACTCTTAATGGGTCTTCTAAAAAGCTGTTGCCTATTGCTCTTATAGTTTTATTTTTTATATCATTTATTCCGATTAAATGGGTCTATAATTTCGTTTGTTAAGACATCTTTTGCAATGGCATTAATTGATAGGTCTCTTCGTTTTAGGTCTTCTTCTATTGTAATGTTTTTATTTGTTGTTATTTCAAAATTTTTATGACCTTTCCCTGTCTTTTTTTCTGTTCGTGCTAGTGCAAATTCGCATCCTTCTAAATCAAATACTTCAAATGATTTTCCTCTTGATATAGCTTTTGGAAAAAGTTCTATAAATTTATCTTTGTCTATGCCGGTTATACAATAGTCTTTATCATAGATTGGCCTATTAAGTAGGCTGTCTCTTACGGCTCCGCCTACTAAGTAAAGCCTTCCACCATTTTGTTCAATTAACTTTGCGATTCTTTCTATATCCATATTCCCCTTTACAAATTCCTTGCCATTTGGATTCCAGAGCAAGATGCCATCATAAGTCCTCTTGTCATTCCTCCTCC
>CAYZMV010000111.1:0-2156 GCA_964479635.1 uncultured Clostridium sp.
AGATAGCAATTCATCACATCTAGCATGGGTATATGACATTTACTGTAAAACAGGAATAAAAGTATCTTTCCCAATTATAGCAGATAGAAATGGAGAAATAGCAAGAAAATATGGAATGATTGCAAATGATATTAGCAATACGGAAACTGTAAGAAATGTATTTGTAATTGATGACAAAGGAATTATAAGAACTATTTTAATTTACCCATTAAATATAGGGAGATTTATTCCTGAAATAATACGAATTGTTGAAGCTTTGCAAATGGCAGACTGCGCAAAGGGTTCAACACCAGCGAATTGGATACCAAACCAGCCATTAATTGTTCCTGCTCCAAAAACATTTGAAGATTTGTTAGAGAGAAAAGAAGAAATTGAAAGAAATCGAAATGGAATAAGTTGGTATTTAAGCTTTGAAGAACCGCCAGAAAAATGCATAAAAGAAAATGATGATTGTAAATAATTGAAAAAAATATTTTACTAAAAATTTATAAAAATAAAATAATACTCAAATTTTATTAATATTTTAAGCAATTTTGCAAATAATACTATTATATTGATTTAAAGGAGGTTTAACAATGGAAGGAAAACAATTAATAAATTGTACAGTTTGCAGTTGTGCTTTTAATAATGATAAAACACAAAAATGTGAGTTAGAAGATATTATTGTAAGACCTTGTACAAATTGTAATAATGGTAATCCAGAGGATGAATCTATGTGCGGAAGTTACAGATGTAACTATGAAGACAACAATCATTAATCAATATGAAAGAGAGAAGTAAAATACAAATTACTTCTCTTTTACTATACTCATAAATAATTTTTTTAAGTTATTGACAAGTTAAATTTTAAGAAATAGAATATGAATATAATATGTAAGGGGGTAAAATTTATGCCATTAGTAACAACTAAAAAAATGTTTAAAAAATCTATGAACGAAAAATTTGCAATAGGAGCATTTAATATTAATAATATGGAAATTATGCAAGGAATTGTTGATGCAGCACAAAAACAAAATTCACCAGTTATTTTACAAGCATCAAGTGGGGCAATTAAATATGCTAGAATCAAGTATTTAATGAAAATGGTTGAGGCTGCAGTTGAGGAAACAACAATCCCAATAGCAATACATTTAGACCATGGTGCAGATTTTGAAATATGTAAAATGTGCATTGATAATGGCTTTACATCAGTTATGATAGATGGCTCAAAATATAATTTTGAAGAAAATGTAGCTATGACAAAAAAAGTTGTAGAATATGCACACGAAAGAGGAGTAGTAGTAGAAGCGGAATTGGGGCAACTTGCAGGAATAGAGGATGATGTTAATGTTTCTGAAAATGATGCAAAATATACAAATCCAGATCAAGCAAAGGAATTTGTAGAAAAGACGGGCTGTGATTCTTTAGCAATAGCAATAGGAACAAGTCACGGAGCATATAAATTCAAAGGTGAAGCCAAATTAAGAATGGACATACTAGCGAAGGTAAAAGAAAAAATTCCAAATACGCCAATCGTATTACACGGCGCATCAACAGTAATTCCTGAATTGGTAGAAACGTGCAATAAATATGGAGGAGACATACCCGGAGCAAAAGGAGTACCAGATGAAATATTGCATACAGCAAGTATATCAGGAGTTTCAAAAATAAATGTAGATACCGATTTAAGATTAGCATTTACATCAGAAATTAGGAAAGCACTTACAGAAAATCCTTCAGTATTTGACCCTAGAAAATATCTAACACCAGCCAGAGAAAAAATTACAGAAATTGTGGAACATAAAATAAGAGATGTATTTGGATCGTCAAATAAAGCATAATGGAATATATGAGGAGAAACTAAATTTTGGCTCTCCTCATTTTCATTTCTGCATCTTTTTTAGCAATATCACGTCTTTTATCATATAATTTTTTACCTTTACAAATTCCTAATTCTATTTTTACAAAATTGCCTTTAAAATACATACTTAAAGGAATAAGAGAATATCCCTTTTGTTTTACTAAACCAATTAATTTATTAATCTCTCTTTTACTTACTAGTAGTTTTCTATCCCTTAAAGGATTTTTATTATATATATTTCCAAATTCATAAGGACTAATATGTAGATTATATATAAACAATTCTCCATTTTTGATACCAGCATAACTATCTTTTA
>CAYZMV010000111.1:2166-3707 GCA_964479635.1 uncultured Clostridium sp.
TAAATTAGCTTTACCGTTTCTAACAGACTTAATTTCCGTTCCTGATAAAATTATACCAGCTTCAATAGTGTCCTCAATTATATAATTATGCCTTGCTGTTGGATTTTTTGAAATGATTTTTTCCATAGGTAAACACATTCTTTCTTTTATAAATCTAATTTAAAAAATTATATCAAAAAATTGTATAAATTACAAACAAAAAAATAAGAAGTATAAAACTTCCTATTTTTAAAATTTTAATCTTTATTTTTGTTTTGAGTTGCATAATACCATACAAGACCAACTATTACAACTGCAGCTACAGCAACGGCAATCCATATCCACATAGAAGCATTTGTAGAATTTCCCATTGTAACATCCTCAGCACTACTTCTTGTTGCCGTATAGGCATCATCTGTGCCATCCATAACGGCATTACCTATATCACTTACTCCATTTTCAATAGCACCTTCAGCCCTTCCAACTCCATTTCTTACATCTTCTGCAAGATTCTGAGAGCCATCTATAATAGTATTAGTAGCCCCATTTATAGTATTTTTTACCTGACTTTCTGTATTTGTTGCAAAACACATAGTACTAATAGATAAGATTAAAAATGTTAGCATTAATAATATACATAATTTACTCTTCATATTTAATTACCTCCCTAAATTCTGCCTAAACCTATATATATTATTAATTATTTTTTAAAAATTATTCATAAAAAATTATTTAAATCTTATTAAAATAGCACCAGCCAATAAAACCAATAATATTCCTATAACAATAATTATAATTGAAAAAATATTTTCAATAGTCAAAAAATCTTCGCTTTCAGATGTAGTTACAGAAGTTACTCTTGGATTATTTTGAACTTCAGAGTTTTCGACATTTGATGAATTTGAATTATTTGCATTTAAAATTTCATTTTGATTTGAAACTCCAGTATTAGTATTTGTGTTATTAAATTGATCTAAAGGTAAATCCATATTTACACTAGAAGCATTTACAAAAGTTGTCAAAAATAAAACAAATATAAAATTTAATAAAAAAATTTTAAAAAAAGTTTTCATTAGCTCCTCCTATTATTATTGAACAAATTATCAATATTATTATCATACACAAAAAAAATAAAATTGTCCATAGATATTTTAAATATAGATGTAAATAATAAATAGTTACAAAGATATTACAAATATTACATTTACATTACAAAATGGAGAAAGTGTTGACAATGGTAAAATTATCAACTAAAATAAAAGTAATCTATATAATCATTAATCAACATAATATTGCAATAGATATGGTTCAATATGGGAATAATATATATTAAATACTTTTTATGATTAAGACATATTTTGTGAAGATGCACTTATGAGAGATAAAAGAAAAATAGATATTATGTACATATTGAACATTAACAAAATCTATTGCAAACGTTGCATAGACGAGCATTGCTCGTCCGCAAGAAAAAATAAACGAAAGAAGGAAAAACAATGATAAAAAAAGAATTAAAAAACAATGAAAAATTAAAGAACAAAATTACTCCGAAGAACTGCTCA
>CAYZMV010000112.1:0-1286 GCA_964479635.1 uncultured Clostridium sp.
TTTGTTTAAGCTTCTTATTATATTTAATTTAATTCCACAATCTACTGCAACAATGTTAAACCTTGCATCTGCTGTTCTTGAGTACCATTTCTTTTTGCAACTTACTTTACTTACAGCATCTTTTGGTAAAACATAGCTTTTTATTTTTGCCAGTGCTTCTTCTTTACTTGTAGTTATATCAGTGATAATTACTTTTCTGCTTCCTTTATCTCTAATACTTCTAGTTAGTTTTCTTGTGTCTATTCCATATATTCCCGGAATATTATTTTCTTCTAAATACTCTGACAGAGTTTTTGTATATCTAAAATTACTTGGTAAATCATTATATTCTCTTACGATTAACCCACCAATAGTAGGCTGTTTTGTTTCATAATCATCATCTGTAATTCCATAGTTTCCGAATTAAAGGATATGTCATTACTACCATTTGATATGTATATGAAGGATCTGAAACTATTTCTTGATACCCTACCATAGAAGTATTAAATACTATTTCGCATATTGATTCTAAATTTGCACCGAATCCATATCCTAAGTATTCTTCTCCATCTTCTAACACTATTTTTTTGTTAAAGTTTTTCATCTTCCCATCCTTTCTTTTTTGGTAAAAAAAATAAGGAAACAAAGTTTCCTTAAAATTTAAATAATAATGAAAGAACTATTAAAAAGGCATTTCCTAGCAATATTGAATTGGCTTTTATTACATAGTTTTTCATTTTTCTACCTCTTTTTATTTTTTTACACTTTTAATATTATAACAAAACTTAAATATAAATTGCAATAGTTTTTTTTAATTTTCTACATATTTTAATACTGCACCTTTTGAACTGGTAAATTCATTGTTTCCTGTTATTTGATATGCTTCATCATTTGCACTAAATGTTATAAATGTTCCTAAGCCTTCTACATTGCTCAATGTAAACTTGCCAGAATACTTTTCTGTCATTCCTGCTACTGTTATTAAATTTGTTTGTGTATATGTTCCATCTTCTTTTAGTACTATTGTTATTTCATATTTACTTAAAGGATCATTTTCATTCCAATAATCAATTCCTTTATATGTTCCATATTTCAAGGTGTAACTTCCGTTTGTGTTTGTCTCTTGCTGTCTTTGCTGTTCTTCTTCAGCCTTCCTTCTTGCCTCTTCTTCGGCTTTCTTTTTTGCTTCCTCTTCTGCCTTTCTTTTAGCTTCTTCTTCGGCTTTTCTTCTTGCTTCCTCTTCTTCTCTTTCTTTTTGCTCAATTTCTTCTATTGCTTTTTTCATTTTCTCCCTTGTAACTTGAGTT
>CAYZMV010000112.1:1386-3603 GCA_964479635.1 uncultured Clostridium sp.
TTTTTGCTCAATTTCTTCTATTGCTTTTTTCATTTTCTCCCTTGTAACTTGAGTTTCTTCTTCTTTTTGAGATGTTTCTTCTATTTCTTCTTCGGTTAATTCTGTTTTCATTGTTTTGACTGCATTTGAAAATTCTTTTTTTAGTTCGTCTTCATAGGTATTTAAATTTATATATTTCCAATTATCTCTTACTACTGTTGTTTCTATAAATTTTGAATCAAATTTAGAAATTTCATATACTTCTCCATTTAATGCTGTAACAGTTTCTTTTTCTCCCGGTTTAATAACTACTTCATTTTCAATAGTTATTTCATTAATGATATTTGAGTCTTCATTTATTTTATTTGCAATTATATTTTCAGAAATTTTAGAATATTTTTCTTCAATTTCATTCTTTTCGTGAATATAGTAATCATATTTTTTTGTTTCTACATCGTATAAATATTCCATTGTTGCATATTTATTAAAAGTTTCTAGTTGGCATACTCTATTATTGTCATTAATATAGAAAACATCTGTAAGTGTTTGACCTAATTCTTTATATTTATATAGTAATACTGGTATTTCTATATCTTCTAATTTACAAAATTCTATCATTTCATCTTCGCGATAATATCTTAATATTTCTTGCTTTCTTTTTTCATCTTCATTGTTCCTTTTCATAAAATCATAATAAATTCTTACCCATTCTAATTCAAATGGATCTTGTTTCTTTTTATTTTGATAATAAAAATATCCTCCTGCTACTACTGAACCTATAATTATTAATATTATTAAAATTATAATTAGTGCTTTTTTCATATATTACTTCCTTATACTATAATATATAATTTTTTATTAATTTTATTTTTCTTAATAAGTATACTATTAAATATGAAATAGCAAAAACGACTATAACATATATAATTAGTCCTATGTATGGATAACTTAATATGATGTCTATTTTTAATAGCTTATATATAATGTTTATTATAAATTGATGTATTAAATAAATTCCAAATCCACATTTTCCTATACTCTTTAATAATTTTTTAGTTCTATCTTTAAAATTTATTTTAGTATTTTTAGCTATTAAAAATAAAGAAATTATTATACTAGTCATCATAAGTGAAGTATATGATACAAATGCTGAATCAAATATATTTATAAAGTTATTTATTATTATAAATATTATAAATAATGTTGAAATAATATAATTTGATATTCTCAGTTTTTTTGAAATATCAAATCTTGATAAATAGTCCCATAGCATATAAAAAAACACATATGGACTTGCAATAAGTATATTAAAAGCTATATTAATATTAAGATATTTTGCAATATCAACTAATAATATTGTAAATAAAAATAATATAACTAAAATATATTTGTATTCATTTTGTTTACAATGTTGTGTAAATACTTTTAATAATGGTGTTATTAGATATAATCCTATTATTAAATATAAATACCACATATGTGCCCAAAGATCTCCTGTAAATACATTTTTTATTGATTCAGTAATTATGTTTATATTTATAGTTTTTGTTTGAAAGTATATTTCTAACATTGAATAAAATATTCCGAATAAAAATAGAGAAATTATAATTTTTAATATGTTTTTTTTTAATAATTTTTTTATATCTAATTCTTTATTTGGATTTAAAAATAATGCTCCACTTATCATTACAAACATTGGTACAGCAAAGTACATAACTTGACATATAGCGTTATATACATTTTTTGCTGTTCCACTTAATCCAAAAGTATTTATGGTATTACCAATAATATGCATTGTAATTACAGCAAAAATTGATAATACTCTTAACAAATCATAAAATACTACTCTTTCTTTCATATATTGTGTTCCTTTCATTGTATTTATATTATTAATTTATTTATGATTACTAAATTATTTTCTTTATATGCAATTCTATCATAAATATATAATTTTATCAAATTTAATATGGCAATTCATCCAAAAAGATTAAAATAAATTAAAAAAAGAAAACTTTATGAAAATTAGGAAATAAAAAAGTCATAAAGTTTTTTTTCGCATAAATCTGGATTTGTGATTGTTGAATAAATGTGTTGAGAATTAAATTGCTTATTTCTATTTTAGTTATAAATTTTTTAACTTCCTTTATTACCATTGATAATTTTAGGAGTAACGTGGCAAAACTCACAAATAAATTCAATACGTTGTTTCAAGTTACTTTCCATTTCTAACTCTTGGGT
>CAYZMV010000113.1:0-3576 GCA_964479635.1 uncultured Clostridium sp.
TTTCATGATTATTAACAATACTAGATAGTTAATATATAAGTAATACCCATGGTATTACCTCCTTTCTTGAGAAGATAGATTTAGAAGGCAATAGAGTGCATTCTAGTTAGCACTCTAGTAATATATATTAAAACGAAGGAAAAAGGAAATGAAAGAAATATGTATGAAGAAAAAATGCAAAGATTGCAAAGAACAGCTGAAATGCTTCGGCTGTGAAAATCATAATTTCATATTAATAAAACAAGACTTAATAAGCAATACATACAAATGTAGTAAATGTGGCGATATTATAAAATTAGATAAAAATAATGCGTGTTGTGAATGCATATTTAAATGTAAAGGCAAAGTAACAAATGAAATAGACAGAGAAAAAGGAATATATAAAATATGTAATAAATTTAATAATGGAGGAAAATATGAAATTTAATATTAATAATACAGAATAAAACAGGTGATTAAATGAGAATAGAAAAAATCAATATAAATCAATTAACACATTATAAAAATAATGCTAAAAGACATCCTAAAAAACAAATTGAACGAATAAAACAATCAATAAAGAATTTTGGATTTAATGACCCAATAGCAATAGATGAAAACAATATGATTATAGAAGGGCATGGAAGATATGAAGCATTAAAAGAATTAGGATATAAAAATGTAGAATGTATAAGACTAAATAATTTATCAGAAGAACAGAAAAAAGCTTATATATTAGTACATAATAAATTGAATATGGAAACAGGTTTTGATAATAAAATGTTAGCAAAAGAACTAGATGATATACAAAATTTCAAGATGGACGACTTTGGATTTAATATAGATTTATCTTTTGACTTATTATTTAAGGAAAATGAAAGAAAAAGGACAAATGATATATATAATTTAGACATAATACCACCAAAAGAAGATGTGGATGGTTTCTATGAAATGCCTATAATAAGGAATGATAATTATATTCCTAATGATATAATAGGTTTTAATTATGCAAAAACCAATAAAGAAAAAAATGTAGGAGTTCATTTTTATTTAGATGATTATCAGTTTGAAAGAATATGGAACAATCCAAATGAATATATCAACATATTAAAACAATACGACTGCATATTTAGTCCTGATTTTAGTTTATATATGGATATGCCAATGGCAATGAAAATATGGAATATATATCGTAGTAGATTAATAGGACAGTATTATCAAAAGCAAGAAATAAAGGTAATTCCTACATTAAGTTGGGCAGAAAAAGAAACATATCAGTTTTGTTTTGATGGAATACCAAAAGGAAGTATAGTAAGTATATCAACAATAGGGGTAAAGAAAAATAAAGAGGCATTATCAATATGGAAAGATGGAGTAGATGAGCTTATAAAAAGAATTAAGCCGTCTACTATTTTAATATATGGTGGAAAAATAGACTATGATTATGGAAGCATAAATGTAAAATATTATGAAAATAAAGTAACAGAAAGGATGGTTAAAAATGGGAGGTAGAGGAGCTAAAAGTTCGAGTAATTCAAGAGAAGAAATACATAAAAATGAGGTCGCAAATAGAATAATGTCGAAGGCTGATTCTAAAGGGAAAGTGGCATTTCAATTAGAAGGAAATGGTACTTTATTTAGAATTGTTAAAAATGATAACAATACATACACAATCAAAGCTAGGAACAGAATATATGGGAAAAATGTTAGTGCTAATGAAGCAAAAAGAATTATACAAGATACTCAAGAAAGATTTAATAAAATGAACGAAAGTTTCAAAAAGATGAGAATTTAATTAAAACAGCTTAATGATGTATAGTTAATGTTAAAACCATGATAATTTTTGGCACTTAATTTACATAAAAAGACAAAAATAATGAAGGAAGTGGAATAATGGCAAATGAACAAAATTTAATACCAATCAGTGAAAGAACTCCGAGTGAACTTCGAAAAATGACATCAAATGGCGGAAAAAAATCAGTACAGGTAAGGCGAGAAAGAAAAAAATTTAATGAATTGTTTAATAGCTATTTAGATAAAAAGATAACTAATGAACAAATAAAAGAACAAATGAAAGCATTTGGATTTAAAGATAAAGAATGTACCAATAAGAATGCAATAGTATTTGCACAATATAAAGAAGCATTAAAAGGAAGTACGCAGGCATTTATAGCTGTAAGAGATACAATGGGAGAAAAACCTGTAGAACAAATACAAAATCTTAATCCACCAGTAATAAACATAGAAAGACCAAAGAAAGATGAATAATCAAATAAATACAGTGAACCCTTATAATATAACGGCAGAGCATTTCTGGGATTTGTTAGAAGATTGCTTAAATCATAAATATACACATTACTGGTTAAAAGGTGGAAGGGGAAGTACAAAATCAAGTTTTATAGGAATAGTAATTCCGTTACTAATGATGATAGATGCTCAAAATGGTATATATTCAAATGCAGTAGCATTGAGAAAAGTAAAAGATACATTAGCAGATAGTGTATATGCTCAATTAATATGGGGTATAGAAATGCTAGGAGTATCTAATTATTGGGAGATAAAGGTAAGTCCATTACAATTAATATATATACCAACAGGACAAGCAATAAAATTTAGAAGTTCAAACAATAAAGATGATTATAAAAAGATAAAATCAACAAAATTTACTAAAGGTTTTTGTAGATATGCTTGGTATGAAGAATTAGACGAATTTTTCGGAATGGAAGAGATAAGGAGTATAAATCAATCATTGCTTCGTGGTCGGAAATGGCTACGAAGTTTTTTATTCATATAATCCACCCAAAATGATAGCAAGTTGGGTAAATGCAGAAGTAATAAATATAAGACCAGATAGGATAGTACATTCTAGTACATATTTAGATGTTCCAGTTGAATGGCTAGGGGAACAATTTATTATAGAAGCAGAAACATTGAAAAAAGAAAATGAATTAGCATATAGAAATGAATATTTAGGAGAATCTACAGGAACAGGTGGAGCAGTGTTTACTAATATAGTATTAAAAGAAATAACAGATGAAGAAATATCACACTTTGATAATATAGCAGATGGAATAGATTTTGGATATGCAGTAGACCCAGTTTGCTATGGACAAAATCATTTTGATAAAACTAGGAAAAAATTATATATATTCAATGAGATATATAAAGTAGGAATGTCTAATAAAAAATTGCACGAAGAAATATTAAAAATAAAAGTAGGAAATAGTCCAATAACAGCAGATAGTGCAGAGCCCAAGTCAATAGATGAAATGAATAGTTTAGGCAGGTTAAGAGTAGTGGGAGCAGAAAAAGGACCAGATAGTGTTGATTTTGGTATAAGATGGTTGCAAAATTTATTTGAAATAATAATAGACCCAGCTAGATGCCCTAACACGGCGAGGGAATTTAGTATGTATGAATATGAAAAAGACAAGTATGGAAATTTTAAGAGTAAATATCCAGATGAAAATAATCATTCAATAGATATGACAAGATATAGTAGAGAGAAGGAAATGAAATTTAGGAAAATTAGTTTTGGTTACAACAAAATTATGTAGGAGGAAAAGTAATGGCACAAAAAAGAATACAGTATCAAGA
>CAYZMV010000114.1:0-3493 GCA_964479635.1 uncultured Clostridium sp.
AAATTGATGGAATAGAAGTAATAAATATAATAGACTTTTTATTGGAATAATAAAATGTGCGATGTATTCACATCGCAATGAATAGTTAAAAGTGAATAATGAAAAAAGAATAATCTTAAATTTTTAGAGAAGCACATTTGGAATTATTCACTATTTATTAATTTATAATCCTTATTTATGTTTCAAATTGCAG
The DNA here is from genome assembly GCA_964479635.1 of uncultured Clostridium sp. Lineage (GTDB taxonomy): Bacteria > Bacillota > Clostridia > TANB77 > CAG-508 > CAG-452. Next base: position 194 of record CAYZMV010000114.1, read on the forward strand.
ACTTTGTAGTGCTTCTTTAAAATAACTTGCAATATCTTTTCTTGCAATATTTTCCTCAGTTTTTATTTTGATTTCGGTTATTTCTTTTCCGCCAATATTCACAACCAAATCACCAATTTCAGAATTAATGTATACTGGAGCCTCAAGGTTCATTTGCATATTTTTTATTTCAACATTTATATTTTTAATATCATTCTTTTTTACGGGATAAATTTTAGTATTGTAATCATCTAGTTTTATTTTTACATTATTCTTTTTCCCTTTATAAACACATATTTTTCTCTGATGGAATTTTTTCCATTCATTAAATTTGTGTTCTATAATTTCTTCTAAATTGACTAATTCATAATTAGAATATGTGTATTCTATTAAACTGATAGAGTCCTTTGTTCTAATTTTTTTAGTATCTGCACCGAGTACAACAGTTATAATATTAAATCCATTTCTATCTACCGATGTAACAAGACATCTCCCTGCACCATTTGTAAATCCTGTTTTTACTCCATTTACTCCATTTAGATAACCCAAGAGTTCATTTGTATTATTTATTGTTTTGCTATTTCCATTTATATTAACAGTATATGTTTTTGTATTTACTACTTTAGCAATTTTTTCAATACCTAAAGCATAGTCTGCAATTAGAGCAAGTTCATAAGCAGTGGTATAATGCTCTGGTTTATCTAACCCGTGGGGCGTTACGAAATGTGTATCTTTAAGCCCTAATTCTTCTGCTTTTTTATTCATTAAATTGGCAAAGTTTTCTACAGTTCCTCCAATGCTCACAGCTATTTGAATTGCAGTGTCATTGCCAGAACATAGTAATAATCCATATAATAAATCATTTATAGTTATTTTATTTCCTGTATTTATACCTAATCTGGATCCACCTATTGCTCCAGCCTCTTTACATACTTCCACTTGTGTATCTAATGTAAAATTATTATTTACACCTAAATTTTCTAATAAGACTATTGCTGTCATTATTTTTGTTGTAGAAGCCATTGGAACTCTTGTATTTTCATTTTTAGCAAAAAGAACAGTTTTAGAATTTCTGTCTAATACAACTGCATATCTGGAACTTAAATGAGGTTCGCTTACTGAATGGGTGGATGCATTTTGTATTTCTTCTTGTAACCAAATATAATCTGTTTCTTCTTCTATTTCGTATGCTGATATATTTGTTTGCAATATTAATAGTATTCCTATAATTATAACTAATATATTTCTTTTAATACTTTTCATAGCAAAATCACCTTGTTTAATTCTATTAAATCAAGGTGACTCTTATTACTAAATATATTTATTTCCCAATAAACATTTGCACAAAGATTTTCCCATATTTTGGGCTTTTAACTACACCAATTCCTGTGGAGTTAAAATTACTATTTAAAATATTTGCTTTATGCCCCGAAGAATTCATCCAAGCATCTACAGCATCGCTATTGCTAGAGTCTCCTGCAATATTTTCTCCGGCTGTTTTATAGCTTATTCCAAATTTTTTTATCATATCAAATGGTGAACCGTAAATAGGGGATGTATGCGAAAAGTAATTATTATCTACCATATCTTGTGCCTTAATTCTTGCAACATTCTGCAATTCATCATTGATTGTTAATGCATATAAACCGTTTGCTACTCTCTTTGCATTTATTAGATTAAATACTTCTCGTTCATCTGCGGTAAGTTCACTGGTTGCTGTATTGTTATTTCCATTTGATGAACCACCGGTTGAAGTATTATTATTGGGATAAACTAATCTTATATATTTACTATTTGCTGTGCCTATATAATCATTATTTGTTTGTACTACATACCAATCTCCTATTTTGGCAAATATTCTTATATATTCATTTTTGTATGCAAGTGTGATACTTTTAAAATAAGTTCCTGGCCCTTGCCTTATATTCAAACTACTTGCAGTTACTATTCCAGTAGGTGTATCTACCGTTTGATAATATGACATTGCAGTACTCTTATTGCTTCCAGCTATTAAACCTATAAATAGAATCATAGCTATTAATAATTTACTTTTTAGATTACTTAAAATTCTCAAATTAAATCAACTCCCAAGAATAGTTTTTACCATTTTTAGCAATTTATACAATAAATAGAAATTTTACATAATATATTGCAAATACTGGAAATATATTGTATAATTAAAGTGTATGACTACGGGTATATAAGCAAAAAAATATATAAAGGATGGTAAATATGAAAAAAATTAAAGTTTTACTAATTGCATTAATAGTATTAATTTTAGGTGTGGCTTTTTGCAATAACAACATATATGCAGTAGAGGTAGAGATTCCTGAGAGTGTGGAATTAACAAGTAAAGACACATGGATTGGTAAAGGTAAAGGTAAAGATGAAGATACAACAGTTGAAAAAGAATATTACAATAAATCAGAATATGGACACAGCGCATGGATTGTTAAAATTTATGAAAAAGAGAAAGAGAATGATAGCAGATATTATTGCTTAAATTATAATACAGACTTTCATAACGAAAAATCTACATTTAACAAAAAATTAGATATGTTTGATGTTAGTAATAAAACAAGTATAAAAGATAAATTAAGAACGAGTATGTCAGATGAAGATTATAATAAATTATTATGGGTATTAGATAACTTATATTTACCAGGAGATAATAAAGAAAAACCAGGAGATACTAGAGAAGAATTTAAAACAAGATTAAATAATATAGAAGGGGTACAAATGCAACTTGGCTCGGAACTTGACTCGTTAACTGATGATGATATATATTTAGTTCAACAATTAGTAATATGGCATTATGCAAATATGGATGCATATGCAAAGGACTCTTTTGACGAATTAAATTTACAAAGACTTGAGGAACAAGAAGACTCGACCAACGTGTTCGACTCTGAGTTAGAACCTTGGTATGATGAGAAAGATGCACTTTCGAAATTGTACGGAAAGTTTATAGCTGATGCAGATAAAGCAGGAAAGCCAGAAATAAAACCCGAATATAAAATTGAGGCTGGAGAAAGTAATAAATTACAGATTGTAAAAGAAAACGGTCAATATAAAGTTGGACCAATAAAATTTGGATATGCTCAAGTCGGAAGCGATCCAAGTGCTAAAATTCCAATTTCACAAATTACATTAACAGATAGTAATGGAAAGACAATTAACGACTATACTTTTGACCAAAAAACTAATGTATTGTTAACTAGAGGAAACATTCAAGAATTGACAGTAGGACAAGAATATTATATATGCATAAATAATAATAATGCTAGCAATTATGATTTATCTCAAGTAACAATAAAAGTA
>CAYZMV010000115.1:0-766 GCA_964479635.1 uncultured Clostridium sp.
TATAGCTTTTACTAAATCAGCTAATTCAACAACTGTTAAGCTGTCTATTTCTTCTAATATTTTTGCTATATCTGCCATTTTATTTCTCTCCTTTTATTTTAGAAGTGAAAAGTGATAAGTGATAAGTGAAAATTATAATTCTACAATCACACGGTACACCTCACACAGTACACCTCATATTTTCTGGTGATTGGTCACCACCCTATTTTTTTATTTATATCGTTTTAAGCCTGTTCTTTTTGTAATTTTACTTGATCTAATGCAACTGCAAGTTTTGAAATATTTCCAAGTAATGCACCAGCAAGCATACCTATTAATGTTTCCCTTGATGGTAGTTTTGCGAGTGTAATTATTTCTTCTGATGACATAACTTTTCCATCTATAATGCCACCTTTGATTTTATAAAATTCATTATCTTTTGCATATTCATAAATTGTTTTACAAGCATCAAGATAATCATTATTACCTATGATAACTGCCGTAGGTCCTTCTAAAGCAGATTCAAGACCTTCTATTTTGCATTCTTCAAGTGCTCTTTTTGTAATATTATTTTTAATAACTTTATATTCTACTTTAGATTCTCTTAATTTTGCTCTTAAATTTGTTACATCAGAAACATTTATGCCTCTGTAATCTGTTAAAAGTACAACCTCAGCTTCTTTTATTTTTTCTGCTAATTTTGATACCTCTTCTTTCTTTTGATTTAAAATTTTTTCACTAGCCAATAATTTCACCTCCCCAGAACAAATTCATATATTTGAAAATT
>CAYZMV010000115.1:776-3468 GCA_964479635.1 uncultured Clostridium sp.
TTTTCACCTCCCTTTATCTACCAATTATCTTATATATGAAAATTTAAAAACTCTGTTATCCCATGCGAGGAATTAACAGAGTTATATTACTCTTTTATTAATTACCTCGGTAGGACTTATGGTACTTTGCCTACTGTCTTTGGCACTATTTTTATTGAATAATTAATAATTTTAGTTTATTATTCATTATTATTTATTAATTAATTTATATAGATGCTTGGTCCCATTGATGTAGTAATCGAAACACTTCTTATGTATTGTCCCTTTGCAGATGCGGGTTTTGCTTTTTCGATTGCTTCCATTACTGTATTATAGTTTTCCAATAATTTATCTGCTCCAAATGAAACTTTACCAAATCCTAAATGTATAATATTTGTTTTATCTAATCTGTATTCAACTTTCCCTGATTTAATTTCATTTATTGCTTTTGTAACATCCATTGTTACTGTACCTGATTTTGGGTTTGGCATTAATCCTTTTGGTCCTAATATTTTACCAAGTCTTCCTATAACTCCCATCATATCTGGTGTTGCAACTATAACGTCATAATCAAACCAATTTTCATTTTGTATTTTTGGAATTAATTCTTCTGCTCCAACAAAATCTGCTCCAGCTTTTTCTGCTTCTTTTGCCTTATCGCCTTTTGCAAATACTAATACTTTTTGAGTTTTTCCTGTGCCATTTGGAAGCACAACCGTTCCTCTAACTTGCTGATCAGCCTGTTTTGAATCTACACCTAATTTAACGTGTAATTCAACTGTTTCATCAAATTTTGGTTTTGGCATTTTACAAATTACATCTAATGCCTCTTTTGCATCATAATTTTTTGATTTGTCTATAAGTTTTTCACACTCTAGATATCTTTTTCCTCTTTTCATTTTCTTTCCTCCTTTGGTTATAACGGATACTTCTGTATCCTCCCACATATTATACTATTCATTATTCACTATTCACTATTCATCATTCATTAATTTATCTTATTAATGAATATTGAATAATGAATAATTTATAATGAATAATTAACTAAAATTTAGACTTATTCTGTTACTACTATACCCATAGATCTAGCAGTACCTTCAACCATACTCATAGCTGTTTCAAGTGAAGCTGCATTTAAATCTTCCATTTTTTGTTTTGCTATTTCTTCTACTTGAGCCTTTGTTATTTTAGCTACTTTTTCTTTATTAGGTTTTCCTGAACCTTTTTCAATTTTAAGTGCTTTTTTTATTAAAACTGCAACTGGTGGAACTTTTGTAATAAATGAGAAAGATTTATCTTGATATACTGTTATTACAACTGGAATTATCATTCCTGGTTGATTTGCTGTTTTCTCATTAAATTCCTTTGTAAATTGCATAATATTAATACCTGTTGATCCTAATGCTGGTCCAACTGGTGGTGCTGGTGTTGCTTTTCCAGCTTCTATTTGTAATTTAACAACATTTGTAATTTCTTTTTCTGCCATCTTTCCTCAATCTCCTTATCTAAATTTAATTATTTATTTCTAAAACCTATTTTGACAACGCAAGATGCTGATTTTGTATGTTTTTAAATCTTTTCTACTTGAGAAAACTCCAATTCTACTGGTGTTTCCCTACCAAACATAGAAACTAAAACTTTAACTTTATTTTTTTCTTTATTTATTTCTTGTACTGTTCCAATAAATGAAGCAAGTGGTCCATTTACAACTCTTACTGTATCATTTACATCGTAGTCTACATTTACAACAGTTGTTTCAAATCCCATATTTCTTATTTCTTCGTTTGTAAGTGGAATTGGGTCTGTTCCTGATCCAACAAATCCTGTTACACCTCTAGTATTTCTAACAATGTACCAAGACTCTTCTGTTACAATCATTTTTATTAATACATAACCAGGAAATACCTTTTTTAAATTTGTTTTTCTTTCTCCATCTTTTATTTCTATTTGTTCTTCCATAGGTACTATTATATCAAAGAAATAATCTTCCAATTCTCTATTTTTTATTGTTTTTTCTAAGTCTGTTTTTACTTTATTTTCATATCCAGAATATGTATGTACTACATACCATCTAGGAACCATATCATAATCTTTCTGAGTATTTTAAGCCTCCCTATTATTCGGCATTTTCTTCAGAAGGTTCTCCTTCTATTTCATCAACACTAACAACATTGTCAGTGACTTCTGTATTATCAGTTGTATTATCAATATTATTATCAACAGTATTTTCTACGACAGTTTCATTTCTAATACTTGATTTTAATTTATTAATACCTTGATCATTAAGTAATTTAAATACTAAATCTAAAACAAATACAATCGCTGCTGTTATTAACACAATAACAACAACTGCAACAGTTTTATTTATTAATTGCTTTGGTGTTGGCCATATTACTTTTTTTAATTCAGCTTTAAAATCCTTGAAAAAATGCTTTTTGTTTTTTACATCTTTACCTGTTTTCGCATCTTTAGCCATTTTACATCCTCCTTAAAATAGCTCCTATTTTGTTTCCTTATGTGTAGTTCTTTTTTTACAATATTTACAATACTTTACAACTTCTAATCTTTCTGTATTGTTTCTTTTATTTTTGCTTGTTGTATAATTTCTCCTTTTACACTCTGTACATTCTAGTATTATATTTTCCCTTGGTCCTTTTGTAGCCATTTTTAAGCTCCACCTCCAAATTTATCTATGGGTTTTAACGATGCTTTT
>CAYZMV010000116.1:0-3403 GCA_964479635.1 uncultured Clostridium sp.
TATACATTATTTTCTTTAATTTGTTTTTTACTGCTAAAAGATATGTTGGATTATGCGTTTTAGGATATGGACTTTTTTTCCTTTCTACTATTTCTTTTGGTAATAAGTCTCTTACAACATACCTTAAAAGTCCTTTTTCTCTGCCATTTAAAGCTTTTACTTCCCAAGGAATATTCCATACATATTCCACTATTCTGTAATCACAAAATGGAACTCTAAGTTCTAATCCATTTTGCATTGACATCCTATCTGACCTGTCTAGTAATGTTTGCATAAACCAATTTAATGTCAAATATGATATTTTTCTTTTTTCTGCTGTTTCTTTAGAATCGCAATCTAAAATATCTACATTACTTAAACTCTCTTTATATCTGTAATCTATATATTCTTTTAATTCTATCTCCTTAGATATTTCTGGATTTAATAAGCTCTGCCTTTCTGAAATTGCAATAGACCACGGAAATGTATTACTCTTTAAAGCATCTTCTCTAAAAAACCACGGATATCCTGCAAATATCTCATCTGCACACTCCCCTGATACAACAACTTTCGCTTCTTTACTTATATTTTTACAAAACAATAACATAGACGAATCCACATCTGCCATCCCCGGGAAGTCTCTTGCTATCATTGCATCTTCTAAACTCTCTACAAGTTCTGGTGTATCTATTATTATTTGATGATGATTAGTACTAAACTTTTTTCTCATTATGTCTATATAATAATTATCTGAATTAGGTTGAAAATCACTTTTTACAAAATTTTTATCATTGTCAACATAGTCTACTGAAAATGTATTTAATTTTGGCATATTATTTTTCTTATAATAATTACTTGCATAAGCAGTTATTATACTTGAATCAAGTCCTCCTGATAGCATTGCACAAATGGGTACGTCTGAGACTAACTGTTTTGATATTGAATCTTCTAATAAATATCTTATAGTTTCATTTGTTTTTTCAAAACTATCTCTATGTTCTTTGCTCTCTAATTTCCAATATTTTTCTTTATGAATACCAGATTTGTTAAATAATAAAAATTGGGCTGGTTCTAACTCGTGTATATCTTTAAAAATTGCAATCCCCGGAGTATGTGCTGGTCCGAAGTCCAAATAATTCACATATTCCCTGTTTATCAATTTTTAATTCTACTTTTGGATAGCTCAATAATGCCTTTATTTCTGATGCAAAAATAATTGTATCATCGACAAATGTATAATAAAGTGGTTTTATCCCAAATTGATCTCTAACTAAATACAATTCTTTTGATTTATTATTCCAAATTGCAAAACTAAAAATTCCATTTAATCTTTTAAGGATATCTGTTCCAAAATGGATAAATGCTTTTAACAGCACCTCTGTATCTGAATATCCGATTAAATTCATATCCTAAATCTTCAAGTTCTTCCTTTATTTCATCTTTATTATATATTTGACCATTATATACAATAGTGTAAGTAACATCATTATATCTTGCACTCATAGGTTGCTTTCCATTTTTTGCATCTATTATTATTAACCTTCTATGTCCTAAATTTATATTATTATCTATAAAATACCCTTCTTCATCCGGTCCCCTTTTTTGTATTTTTAAATTCATATCCTTTATAATTTTTTCATCACTTGATATATTCTTTTTTAAATTAGCAAAGCCAACAAAACCACACATAAAAACCTCCATATACTTATTTTTTCATATTTATAGTATGCTATTTTTTTTATTTTGTTACACAAAAAATATCCCTTATGACGTAAAATCATAAGGGATATAATTAATTAACAACAATTTTTCTTTTTACAACATATAAGCATTATTATTCTTATCGCAAGTAATATCAATAAAGTTACCAAAAATAGAACTATTGCACCGATACCTAAAAAAGTCACAAGTCCAGTTAAATTACCTACTAATAGTCCAACTACAAATGCTAATAATATTGATATAACAAATATTACTAAATCTATGCAACATCTTCTTTTTTTATCTTTTTTAAAGCACATATCGACTTCTGGTTCCATAATACAAAAGCACCTCCTATTTTATATTAGGATATACTATATATTATGACACCTATCTGCATTTTGTGATAAATATTGTAATATTTTACACTTATTCTACTAAAATATTCTGCTCTCCTACTATACTTTTAAATGCATCAAGTATTTCTTCATTAAAATATATTGCACCACAAGGCTTTAACTCTCCATTAACATTTACTTGAACTGCAATGTTATTTCTATCTCCAGAGAAAAATTTTATTGCTCCTCTTAATTTATCTTTTTGTGCTTCAGAAATAGTTGTTATATTTAATGTCAGAACTTTAGACCTTTGCTCTGTTGTTTGTTTTTTCGGCAAAGTCGGGCTGTCCCCTTTGCTCAAATTTGCATCAAATTCTGTTATGCTGTTTGCTACTATTTTTACTGGCTCATCTTCTCTAATGCTTAATTTTCCATCAATTAGTACAATATTTTCTTCTAATAATATATTTTGTGATTTGCTATAACAACTATCAAATACAATTACTTCTGTACTTCCATATAAATCTTCTACTGTCATAAATGCCATCAAGGTATTTCTTTTTGTATACTTCTTTTTTATAGAAGTTATTATTCCTACATATTTTACTTGTTTTCCATCATCATTCAAATTGTTTTCTTCATTCATTTGCATCATCTGCAAAGTATTTATTGTAGCAACTTTTTTCATTTCTTCTTTTATTTTATCTAATGGGTGGCCTGATATATATATACCAAGCATTTCTTTTTCCATTGATAAAAGTTCTTTTTCGTCAAATTCTTTTAGCATTGTAAAATTATATTTCATATCTTCTATTTTGTCGTCTTTGGTATTTTCTAAATCAAACATAGTAACTTGTCCTTGCATTGTTTTTCGCGATGTATCATTTATTGTATCTATTATTCCCTCAAATGATGCAAGAAGCGTACTTCTAGTTTGTTCAAATTCGTCAAAAGCTCCCGATTTTATTAAACTCTCTATACATTTTTTATTTACAGATTCACCGGACATTCTTTCACAAAAATCTGTAAAGCTTTTAAACTCTCCATTTTTTTCTCTTTCGCTAACAATCGAATCAACTACTGCATTGCCCACATTTTTGATACTTCCGAAGTCCAAATCTTATTTGATTCCCATCAACAGTAAATTTAGTATAACTTTTGTTTATATCTGGTTTTAGAATTTCTATTTTTAATCTTTTACATTCGTCTATATATTCTGGTACTTTATCTAGATTTCCTAAAAAGCTGTTTAAAGTTGCTGCCATAAATTCTGGGGCATAATATGTTTTTAAATATGCCGTTTGATAAGCTACTACTGCATAAGCTGCCGCGTGTGATTTATTAAATGCGTATTTTGCAAATTCTGCCATTTCGTCAAATATTTT
>CAYZMV010000117.1:0-3352 GCA_964479635.1 uncultured Clostridium sp.
ATTTCCTATTTTCTCTATTAACTGATACCTATTTGCAATTATCCTTCCTTCTAAATTCATATAGTTCCTCTCCTATCTTTATAATATTCTTCGTTTGTCATAAATTATTCCTCGTTTTTTACGATTATTACGCTAATATTATCATATCCGCCAAGTTCATTAGCTCTTTCAACTAATTTATAGCAAGCTTCTTCTATATTTTCATTTATTATATTATATATTTCATTCTCTTGTAACATATTTGTAAGACCATCTGAACACATTAATATTATATCGCCTTCTAAAAAGCCTTTTGAAGTAATGTCTGGTTCTATATTTGCAGTACAACCTAATGCCTTCATAAGCATATTCTTTTTTGGATGGTAGAATGCCTCTTCTCTAGTTATTGTTCCATCTTTTACTAATGTTTCTACATAACTATGATCTGTTGTTATTCTTCTAATTATATTCTTTCTTATTCTATATATTCTACTATCCCCTATGTGTCCAATATACATTTTATGTCCATACATTATACAAATTTCAAGTGTTGTACCCATTTGTTCCAACTCTTTGTTTTCACAAGCTTTTTCATAGACTATTTTATTTGCATAATTCATAGCTTCTCTTATAAGATTTTGTATATTTTCTGTATTAGGCTCTATTAGTTTGAATCTTTCTTCAATATATTGTCTTGACGAAGCTGTTGCCAGTCTACTTGCTATTTCTCCGCCTTTATATCCTCCCATACCATCTGCCAAAATACATAATCTCATATTGTTTGTTTCTTCAGATACATAATAGCAATCTTGATTCATTTCCCTTGCTTTTCCTATATCTGTTCTTGCGTAGGTTCGCATTTCTCCACCTCTTTTTTCCTAAGTTGCCCACACGCTGCATCTATGTCACTGCCTAGTTCTCGTCTAATTGTAGCAACTATTCCTTTTTCATTTAAGTAATCTCTAAATTTTATTATATTTTCATTTGTACTTTTAGAATATTTACCATTTTCAATTTTATTGATTGGTATTAAATTGATATGACAAAGCATTCCTTTTAACAATTTTGCAAGTTCTTTTGCATCTTTTATATTGTCATTATTTCCTTTTGCTAAAGCATATTCAAAAGATATTCTTCTGTTTGTTTTTTGTATATAATATTTACAAGCTTTCATTAATTCTTCGATATTATATACTTTATTTATTGGCATCATTTCACTTCTTTTTTTATTTGAACTACTATGAAGTGATACTGATAGAGTGCATTGCATATTTTCGTCTGCTAATTTATATATTTTAGGAACTAATCCACTAGTTGATATACTAATATGCCTTGCTCCAATATTTATTCCTTTTGGATTGTTTATTATTTTTATTGCATTGACTACATTTTCGTAATTATCCAACGGTTCTCCAATGCCCATAAAAACAACATTTGATATTTTTATTTTTTCGTCTCTTTCAATAGCCAATAGTTGTTCTACAATTTCCCCAGAGCTTAAATTCCTAGCAAACTTTACTCCTGTTGATGCACAAAACCTACATCCCATTTTACATCCTATTTGTGAAGACACACATATTGTAAAACCGTGTTTGTATTGCATTAATACTGATTCGATTGCATTGCCATCTAAAACATCAAATAAATATTTTTTAGTGCCATCCTTTGATTCTTGCTTTTGCAATATATTAAAAATATGCAAATCAAAATTTTCTTTTAGCTTATTTCTTAATTCTAAAGATATATTAGTCATTTCATCAAAGCTAGTAACGTTTTCGACAAAAATCCATTTAAATATTTGTTCTGCTCTATATGGCTTTTCTCCCAAGTCTATTATCACTTGTTTTAATTCGTCTAAATTGTAATCTTTTATGTTCTTTTTCAAATATATCTTCCTTTATTTATTTTTTAACGAATACATTGTATCATAACGTTTTTTAGATTACAAGTTTTTGAAATAAATATATGTATCATTTTTTTGTAATAACAACATATCACAGTGATATTAGCTTTCATAATCAAAAAAATAAATCAAAAAACATTGTGCACTATTAAAGCCATAAAAGTATTGATATATCCATACTTTTATGGCTTAACTGTTATATTATTGTAGGATTTTGGAACCTGTCCACTTAATCCTAGCTTGTTACTTTTGATAATGTATGTGGATTTGAGGCGCTGTTATCGCCGGTGCAAAGTGTTACATTTATATCAGAATCTAGAGTTACGACTGGACGGAGAGCAAAAATGTTATTAATTATTCCGCCATCTGAATGGAACAATGCTAAACCTCCAATAGCAGCACCGTTTTATTAAGCGCAATCCAAAACTAGCATAACTTGAAGGGCAATGGACATAACGAGAAGCTAACCAATATGTTGAATTAGTATTGAATATCATATCGTAAAATTTGTCTGGATCCTTACAATAATTTGTGGGTGTATTGCCAAAATTGTAATAAGTTTGGGTGCAAGTAAGAATTTTATTTTCTTTTTTATCATCAATTCCTACAGTAAAACTTTCTTTCTTTTCAGGTTTTTCTATTAATTGGCTAGCATCATAATATGCTACGCTTCCACTAATACCATCTTTCTTTAAATCCGTAGTCACCTTGTCTTCTGTTACCCCTATTCCAGAACCGTTTTCTTGTGCATATATTACTGGGTACTGTAAACTTGTATATGCTTTTGGTTGATTATATTGTACTTCATTTGAATATTTATTTCTTTCAGCTATTCCTGTATCTTCTCTAAATCCTGCCTCTACATCTTCTATCGTTAAGCTTCTCGCTGTAATTCCTAATTCTTTGTTGCTATATTGTTTTGCACATATATCATTTAATATATATACTCCATTATTATATCCTTTTGCACCCCCAAATCCTACCATAGTGTCTGATGTTGACGTGGCACTTATAAGTATTAAACATCCGTCCTCGTCTACTCCTAAGATTCTCCATTTTAAATCTGGCATTTGATTTATTGTTTGATCATTTGAATATCCTGATTTTGTTGTTGGCAATGTATATGCCTCTGCCGTATCATAAGTGTAATCTACATAATCTCCTACCTTTAATCCTAAATCTTCATCTTCAAACGTTATGTTTCCGTTTTCGTCTTCTCCCCACTTCATTGGTTTATTATTTACATAGTCATCTAATGAAGCATACAAATTTCCGTCAACTTCTATTTTTTCATTTGCTAAATCTTGCTCTTTATTTATTTCATTTTGTGTTTTTCTTGATGCATCTTTTGCTTGACTAAATAATCCTCCGTTTAGTGCCACAGTTACTGTTACTCCTACTAAAATTAGCATTACGATTATGGTGATTACCAGTGCTATTAGGGTAATAGCTTTGTGGTCAGAGATTAGA
>CAYZMV010000118.1:0-3348 GCA_964479635.1 uncultured Clostridium sp.
CCACGGCCTCTGGTGCCACAAACCAGCGCTCTAACCAACTGAGCTACATCCACCATTCAAAAAGCACGTACTCTACTTTAAATAAGCACGTACTTTATTTTAAATAATTTTCGCTCTTTTGTCAATGCTTTTTATTAAAATATTCACAATTCCTTATTTTAGCTATCTGCTCTTGCTAAAATAATTATTCTTTCTTTTGAATCATCCGTACAAGTTGATAATGAAATTTCTGTTGCACCATTTGTATCTCTTGTGTAAAAACCTGTATCCTGTTCACTTGTTTGGAATTTTCTATATATTGTATAAGACAATTCTTTTCCTGAATTATCTTTTATTAAAATTTTATCTCCCTCGTTTAATTTATTGTTGTCTGAGAAAAACTTACCATTTCTATAATTGTGTCCAATAATTACTACATTTCCTGGTTGATTTAATTGAGGATTACTTGGATATAACACTGCTACTGCTGTATTTAAAGAATCTGGCGTAACCGTATCTAATATTGGTTGTTTAACACTTGTTTTTGGTATGGTTATATAGCCAAGCATTACAAAATCTTTATAATAAACTTTTTTCTTTGATGGAGTAGTAGTAGCAGAAGATGCAGGTGTTTCTGATGGTGCTATTCCATTTGGCAATTCTTCTCCTTCCCCTAAATCACTATTTTCATTATTATTTTGTTCTATAGACTTATCAAATTCAGCTATAGCCTCCATTGCATTCTTATCATCTATTTTTGGTTTTATTACATAATTGTATAGTAAAAAACCTGCTCCTATTATTATGGATATTATAAGAATTACTAAAATAGCAGTTAATATATTTCCATACTTTCTTGCCGTCATATTAAACACCTCCATTTATGTTCTATATTTATATTATAACATATAATTGCATTTTTTTACATACTTATTCGCAAATTTTCAATCCAAGTTTTTTTCCGCCTAATATATGAAAATGTAAATGTTTTACTTCTTGACCGCCATTTTCACCACAATTTGCTACTACTCTAAATCCCTTTTCAGCTATTCCCTCTTTTTGTGCAATCTTATTTATAACTGTATATATTCTTCCAACTAGCAATTCATCCTCTTCCCTTAAGTCTACTAAAGATATAATATGCTTTTTTGGTATTACAAGAATATGAACAGGTGCTACTGGATTTATATCTCTAAAAGCTATTATCTCATTATCTTCATAAACTATACTAGATGGTATTGTCTTATTTACTATTTTACAAAATATACAATCTTCCATATTTTTTATCTCCTTATTCTAATATTGCTTTTATTCTACGTACTCCTGCTGATGATGATTCTTCTTTTATTATTTTAAAATGTCCTAATTTACTAGTATTATCAACGTGAGGTCCTCCACATAATTCTAATGATACATCCCCTATTTTATATACTGTAACAATATCGCCATACTTATCAATAAACATTGCTTCTGCACCTAAAGCCAGTGCTTCTTCTTTTTTCATTTCAAATCTTTCTACTGGTATTGCTTGTTTTATATATTGATTTACCAAATCCTCTGTTTGCTGTTTTTGTTCATCCGTCATTTTTTCTGGATGTGAAAAATCAAATCTCATTCTTTCTGCAGTTATATTACTTCCTTTTTGATGAACGTGAGGTCCTAAAACTTTTTTCAAAGCTGAATTTAAAAGATGTGTTGCTGTATGATATTTAGTTTCCATTTCTCCTGTTGATGCAAGTCCACCTTTAAATTTACCCGTCGAACCTTCTCTTGACTTCTCTTGGTGTTCTTTAAATTTTTGTTTAAATCCTTCAATATCTACCTTTAGATTTAATTCTTTTGCTAATTCCTCGGTAAGTTCTATTGGAAAGCCAAATGTATCATATAATCTAAATGCTACATCTTTATTAATTATATCTCCTTCAATATTTTTTACAGCCTTTTCAAATTCTTTTAACCCCTTCTCTAGAGTTCTATTAAACTTTATTTTCTCATTTTTTAAAGTATTTAAAATATCGTCCTTGTTTTTTTCAAGTTCATTGTAGTATTTTGAATATTTATTTATTATTAATATTGCCAAATCTTGTTCCCAATTAGAGTTAATATCTATATTTAATTTTTTTGCATATCTTATCATTCTTCTAATTAGTCTTCTTAAAATATACCCTTGATCTGTATTAGATGGTTTTATACCCGCTTCATCGCCAGATATCATTACAATAGCTCTTATATGGTCTGCAATAATTCTTATACTTCTTGTATATTTTTCATCATTATAAGATACCCCTGATATTTCTTCTATTTTTTCTATTACGTCTCTCCAAATAGATGACTTATAGTTATCTGTATATCCTTCTAATATTGCTGTTACTCTTTCAACACCTAATCCTGTATCAACATTCTTATTTTTTAGTGGAGTAAATTTATTTCCTTCTTGATGATTATATTGCATAAAAACATTATTCCATATTTCTACCCAATTTTCATCTTTTGGATTAAATTTCTCTGGGATCTTGTTATCACTTCTCCAATAAAATATTTCTGTATCCGGTCCACATGGTCCAAGTAGTTCCATATTAGGCCACCAATTATTTTCTTCTCCTAAAAACATAATCTTTTCTTCGCTTATACCTAAGGACTTCCAAATATCCGCTGACTCTGTATCTGCTGGTACTATTTCATTTCCTTTGAATACAGTTACCGCTAATTTTTCAGCAGGAATATTTAATTTTTTCGTCAAAAATTCAAAACTCCATGTTATTGATTCTTTTTTAAAATAATCCCCTAGAGACCAATTTCCTAACATTTCAAAAAATGTATGATGAATAGTATCTCCTATTGAATCTAAATCATTAGTTCTAAAACATTTTTGAACATCTACAAGTCTTTTTCCTTGTGGATGTGGCTCCCCCTTTAAGTATGGAACTAGTGGTTGCATACCTGCAGTGTTAAATAAACACGTTGGATCATTTTCAGGTATTATGGGTGCACTTGGTATTATTTTATGCCCCTTGCTTTCAAAAAACTTTAAATATGCATCTTTTAAATCTATATCGTTCATTTACTCCTCCTATAACACATATATTATATATAGTTTTTGTAATATTTACAAGTTATTTTATTATTTCATTTTCGATTTTTTTCAAAATTATGAATAAATTTTTAAAAAAATGTGAAAACGAATATATAAAAAAACTAAAAAAGCAATTAGCATTTTTTAGTTTTTTTTGAAGATTTTTACTTTGTTGCAATTCAAAAGAAAAACCCTTTTTTGGGAATATTTATTTAAATTGTTAGTATTATTTCCAAATGAGAGTACTTTATTCTTATTGGTTAAATTCTTTTATAATCTCTTCAGCTAATTCATAT
>CAYZMV010000119.1:0-3338 GCA_964479635.1 uncultured Clostridium sp.
TGGTATTTCCTTTTTTTATTTTACTGTGACATATCTATTGTAAATGAATATTTTTACAAATTTTTTTACTTATTTGCAATTTAATACTTTACCTATAATAAAAAATGTATCAGAATCATTTATTCCTATTTCTTTAAAATCGCTATTATCGGGTTTTAATGCTACTTTGCCCTTACGAATAATAAATCTACGAATCAATATTTTATTATTGATAGAAAACAAACCAACCTCTTTATTATCTAAAAGAGAGTTAAATTCTATAAATGCCAAATCACCTTTCTTTAATTTTGGATTCATTGAATCATCATTCATTTTTACAGCTAAAGAAGCACTTGGCATATTTGATGGACAATCTATAAAATCTTGTACATTGCTTACTGCAAGGATTTTATTATAAGAAATATTGTTTATAAGACCGTAACTTTCTTGTTCTTCACTTACCTGTTTATCATAAGTATACATTAACTGTTGATATGGAATATCTAAGGCTCTACATATATTTTTTAAAGCTTTGTGACTGGGATTTCTTTCACCTTTTTCAATATGTGTTAAATGGCCGATATTAATATCAGTTAATTTTGCTAGTTCTGTTTTTGTCATTCCTTTTTCTTTTCTAACTTTTGCTATCATATCACCTATCATAATTTTGCACTCCCTTTATTTTTAATATGACAGTATTATACAGAATAAATTAAATTTTGTCTAGTAGTAAACTAAAAAAATGTAAAAATTTAGCAAAATTTTCAAAAAACTCTTGACTTGTCAAAAAAGTTAATCTAATATATTGTTAATTAGACAATGAGGAGAGTGATATATATGTATTGTAATCAAATAAAAAAAATAAGGAATGAAAAAGGAATGACATTAATGAAATTATCAGAGATATCAGGTGTATCTGTAGGTTATTTATGCCATTTAGAAAGAGGAAGTAGAAAAAATCCGACGATTGAAATTATGGAAAAAATTTCAAAAGCATTAAACAGACCAGTCACAGAAATATTCTTCATAACATTATAATATTATATAATAAGGTATATTCAATAATTAACTTAAAAATATTGTAAAAAAATAATGTTTATGGTAATATAATAAAAGGATATACTATATTTTAGGGAGATATGATGTGAAAATGGATGAAAAAGAGGAAAATACCGACAAAGAAGAAACCAAAAAAGAAAATTTGACGTCAAATAACATTAAAGAAGATACTTATGAAAGTACAAAACAACAATATTTTAAGACAAGGCGAAAAAAAATAGCAATTTTAATTGCTATCGGTGTTATAGTTGTTCTTGCATTATTATTTAGTACGATATTTGCGTTAATTAATATTAATAACACAAAAATTATTTCTGGAGTAACAATAAATGGGATAGAATTAGGCAAATTAAGTAAGGAAGATTCAATGCAAAAATTAACTGAATTAGCTAATCAAAAACTAGAAACAGATATTTTAATAAAAGCAAATGATTTTGAATATGGCATAAAATTATCACAATTAGAAACACAATATAATATAGAAAAGGCACTTGAGGAAGCCTATAATGTTGGAAGAAATGGAAATGTATTTTCTAATAATTTTGCAATAGTGAAAGCAAAAATATTTGGAAAAGACATTAATTTAGAATATACTTACAATGAAGAACTATTAACTAATATATTAAATGATGTAGCATCTAAAGTCCCAAATGCTGTAGTAGAACCAAATTATAGTATCGAAGGAGATAAATTAATTATAAGCAAAGGAAAAGAAGGCAATAGTATAGATAAGGAACGATTAAAAAACCAAATTGTTGATTTAATATTAATTAATAATATGTCCAATGAAATAAATATAGAATTAATTACAGTACAGCCAAGTGCGATTGATATTGATAAAATTTATGAAGAAGTATATACAGAGCCTAAAGATGCATATTATACAGAAAATCCATTTCAACTTTTCCCACATATAAATGGAATAGACTTTAATTTAGAGGATGCAAGGGAAGCATTAAAAGAAGATAAAGAAGAATATGAAATACAATTAAAAATAACAACGCCAAAAGTAACAACAAGTCAAATTGGAACAGAAGCATTTCCAGATTTATTATCTTCATTTAGCACAAAGTATGATGCAAGTAATATTCCAAGGACTACTAATTTAAAACTTGCAATGGACAAATTAAATGGTGTTATTGTTGCTTCAGGTGAAACTTTTTCATATAACAAAACTCTAGGAAAAAGAACAGCAGAGTCTGGATATAAAGAAGCTGGGGGGTATGCAGGAGGAAAAGTTGTTCAAACTTTAGCAGGAGGAATCTGTCAAATATCATCAACATTGTATGATGCTGTAGTATATGCAAATCTTGATATAGTAGAAAGACATAACCATATGTTTTTAGCTGGATATGTAAGTGCAGGAAAAGATGCAACAGTAGTGTATGGCTCACTTGATTTTCAATTTAAGAACACGAGAAAATATCCAGTAATGATAAAAACAAACATAGGAAATGGAATTGCTAAGATAAGTATATATGGTATCAAAGAAGAAGTTGAATATGATGTAGATATAGTAACTAATGTATTGAGTTATACTCCATTTAAGGTAATATATGAGAATGATAATAGTTTAGCGGCAGGAGAACAACGTGTTTCACAGAGTGGAATGAATGGATGTAAAAGCATTACATATAAAATTTTAAAATTAAATGGAAACGAAGTTTCAAGAAGTGTGCTTTCTTCAGACAGCTATGATCCAATGGATAAAATTATAAAAGTAGGACCAAAAAAGACATTACCTGCTGTAACAACACCACAACCAGAACCACAAAATGAGCCAGAAACTGATACAGTAACAGAGCAACCAAATATTGAAGATAATTATCAAGAACCTGAATCAAGTGAAAATTTACCAGTTAATTAAGATTATGAGTAAATGCAATTTCATCAACAAGTAAAAAGTAAAATTAATATTACAGTTAAACTAGAGACAATGCGCTTTTGATTCTAGTTTAACTGTAAACGTTGACAAGAAATAATTTTGGTATTATAATAAAAAACGCTTAAAAATTAAAAATATTTGGGTGACTAGCTCAGTTGGTAGAGCAGCTGACTCTTAATCAGAAGGTCGAGGGTTCGACCCCCTCGTTGCCCACCATGTCAGAGATCTTAGATATCAATTTACCGTCATCAGTTAATTTGATACCACTCCCATTTTTAATCGTAAGAGTTAATCCTAAATCTTCTACTAACGAATTAAGTTGTTTCATAATTGCAGTAGAAGAAATGTAAAATTTTTTTCTAGCTTTTGTAAAACTACCTAAATCAGCAACAGTGATAAAAGTATCAAGATATTT
>CAYZMV010000120.1:0-3297 GCA_964479635.1 uncultured Clostridium sp.
GGTAATGGCTTTGTGGTCAGAAATTAGAGGTTGGCGGTTAGAGATTAGATTTGAGCAGTTCTTCGTAGATTTTTTGTTTTTTAATTCTTTTTCTTTCATTCGTTTTTATCTCCCTTCATTTTTTATTTATGTTTTTATTATATTTCCCAAAATTCTACATTACAATAGTTATGGCTAATTTATATAATCATTTGTTTTCATAAATCTTACTTATGTCAGAAAAAGATTAATAATATTGAACAAAAGAATCTGGAAAAAAATCCCATCTTAATAAATTGCAAAAAATGATTAAGTGAGCAGTGCCCTAACTTCTAGGAATCGAAAAAATATTAAAGTAAAAATAGGAACAATTATCAGTAATAAAGTATATGATATATTATGATGTATTATAAAAAAGTAAACAAAGAATAAATAGACATACAGATATAATGATAAAAGAAAAGGGGAGTGAAGAATAATGACATTAGCAGAATTTGGAAGTTGGGCATTAAATCAAGGTAGTGTAGCAAATCCACAAGAAAATTCGTTTAAAGGACAATGTGTAAGTTTAATACAACAATATTTATATCAAGTATTTGGAAAACCATTTAAAGCATATGGAAACGCGAAAGACTGGGCAACAAATTACCCAAAAGATTATTTTACAAAAGTATCAACGAGTTCAAAATTACAGCCAGGAGATGTATTAGTATATGGAAGTAATTATGGAGAAGGGTATGGACATATGGCTTTAATAGATGTAAATGGAAAATTTTTTGACCAAAACGGAGTAAAAAAGCTTGAGGTAGGATATAGAGATGAACCATTTACAGGATATATAGCAGTGCTAAGACCTATAAATCAAGATAAATTGGGATTAAATAATTCTAAATTTAAAGTGGGAACAACATATACAACACAGGTAATATTAAAAGTAAGAAGCGGAGCAGGAACGAACTATTCACAAAAAACATATAATCAATTAACAGATAATGCAAAAGCAAATGCCTACGGATCTGGAGTAAATGCAGGATGTTTAAAGGCTGGAACAAGAATAACTTGCCAAGAAATTAAAAATATTGGAAATGATATCTGGATAAAAATTCCATCTGGTTGGATAGCAGGATATTATTCTGGCAAAACATACGTAAAATAACCAAAAGCAAGAAACATAAGCATTATATACAATATTTTATGTACAAATTAAAGAAAAATATTTCATATTCAAATTTATTCCTCACTTACTAATTTAACGCCAGTGCCTATGCAAACAACAGGACGAAGTGCGTAGGCACGATCTCCGTAATATCTCCAGCTGGTGTAAGTAATTGCACGGCTCCAAGTTACTTTCAACATATTGACACTACCGGCGGCAGAAGGTGATGCAAGCCAGTAACCACAGCAAGTTAAATCACCTACTTCTGGGCTTGAATAAAATGAACAGGTACGGGAAGGAAAATATAATGTATCATCAGTACCTTCCTGATTCTCGCCTAAATACTCATTACTATTTATTAAAGTTGAAGTTGGATTTTCTGTAGTTCCTATACAATATCCATAATCATTAGGAGATGTTCCTGAACAATATAGTTTTTTTGTAGTATCATCAGTATCTCCGTGCTTTTGATTCCAACTTGCTACCCACATTTCTATTGTTGGTCCACCTATTGCAAATTCTGCACCTTCATCTTTTTTCACAAATGATTCCCAGTTTTGTGAACACAATAACGAACTTGCATATCTTGAATTTGCATTTCCGCCTGTTCCATCGCTACCAACGTGGTCTGAACAATAATAATCTTTTGCCATAAACAATTCTATGTGAGAGCATTGTTGTTTGCTTGACGTACGAGGGTTGTCTATTTCTTCGTTATGTTTATCATAACAATTATACACAGCATCTGAACTTGATTCCCAGTAATAACAATATTCAAAACCAGTCGAGGTGTTTTTAGTCATATTTGCTTTGCTTTCTCCCACTGCTTCGGTTAATGCCTCACATTCATCCCCTAGTACAGAATCTGCTGCTATGATAAATGTTTTACCATCATTATCTGGATATTTGTCATTTCCATTATCAACATAAAATACTTTCCAATCATTTGTATAAATACCGTCGTGATTTAAGTCTACTCCATATTCTACAAAATCTCCATAGTTTTCTACTGTTGGAACAATAGGTTCAATAGGCTTTTCTGTTGTTATATTTCCATTTTTCTCTACATAGAATTTATTTCCTGATTTGCTTGTATACCCATCTTCCCTATTTCCAGTAAATCCTTCTGGCAGATTTTCGGTTAATTTTTCAAAATCTACCTGCACATTATCATCTACAGCTCCTATTACTGCCGAAAATAAGCTTTCTTTATCTGCATCAAATTGTGTTTTCTTTGATGCATTTTTTGCTATATCAAATAAATCTCCGTTTAGTGCTATATTTATTGTTACTCCTACTAATATTAGCATTACAATTATGGTTATAATTAGGGCTATTAGGGTAATGGCTTTGTGGTTAGAGATTAGAGGTTGGTGGTTAGAGATTAGAAATTGTAGGTTAGAGATTAAATTTAAGCCGTTCTTTGAAGTAGTTTTGTTTTTAGATTTTTCATTGTCTCTTGATTCTTTTTCTTTCATTCGTTTTTATCTCCTTCATTTGTTTATTTTATTATATTTTACTGTTTTCATAATGTCAACACTTTTTCCACTTGTAATGTAGCTGTAATATTTTTGTAATTGCCTAAAATATTTAAGCAAAACAATTTGTTTTTAATCTTCTACACTACAAATCTAAATTCAAAAAACAAAAAGTATTTAAAAATATATAAGTGTAAATAGCTGCAAAAATTCCTTGCAAAATTTTTCCTATAATATATGGTTTTATAGAAATTTTTGCCTTGGATGTTATACTCAAAATTTGAAGCAATATAGAAATTCCACCAAATCCAAGTAAAAATGCACAAATTATGATATTTGTTGAAATAGATTTATTTGGAATAGACGCTATATTACACACTCCATTAGTAAGCTCCAATAATCCAGTAATAATGCCATTGGCATAAGAAGTAGGAATGTGCATTGCATTAAGAACAGGATTTATAAAGTTTGAAATAACATTTAAAATACCGCTATTTTCTAATATTGATATAATTACAGAAAATAAAACTATAAATCCACCAATTAAAAGAATAGTATTAATTGCACTCATTATGGAACGTGCTAGTACTTCACCAAGATTCGATAAAGAAACTTTTGTAGACATATTATTAGATGGTGTTTCTAATAAAGAGGTTCTTTTTTTTCTGCCAGTTTTCCACCATC
>CAYZMV010000121.1:0-267 GCA_964479635.1 uncultured Clostridium sp.
TGCAGGGGTTCTTTTCTTTTCTCCTGCTTTTACTTCATCTACTATAAATTTTGCCTTTTCTAAATCTTTTAATATAGCATCTATTTCTTCTTTTGAGTGTATATCTAATTTTTTATTATCTTTTCCATAAAATTTAGCTTCAAAAGTCTTTTTAGATTTTGGTGTTCTTAAAGAAGCATAGATATTCCAATATTCTTCTGGAATAAATTTTTCTATTTCTTCTTCTCTATCTACAATTAATTTTACTGCAACTGATTGCACTCTACC
>CAYZMV010000121.1:277-3175 GCA_964479635.1 uncultured Clostridium sp.
TTTTTCCAAAGAACAGGACTTATTTTATATCCTACTATCCTGTCTAGCACACGTCTTGCCTGTTGTGCATCTGTTAAATCCATATCTATTTGTCTTGGATTTTCTATTGCAGTTTTTACAGCATTTTTAGTTATTTCATTAAATGTTACTCTACACATTTTGCTATCTTCTACATCTAAAATATTTGCTAAATGCCACGCAATCGCTTCTCCTTCACGATCAGGGTCGGTTGCAATATATACTTTTTTAGCATTCTTTGCCTCTTTTTTAAGTGTTTTTATTAAGTCTCCTTTACCCCTTATATTAATGTATTGAGGTTCAAAGGTTTTTGTATCTACACCTAATTTTGATTTAGGAAGATCTCTTATATGTCCCATTGATGCAATAACTTTCGTATTTCCCCCTAAAAATTTTTTTATTGTATTTGCTTTAGCCGGAGATTCGACTATGATTAGTTTATCCGTCATTTTGCTTAAAACAAATGAAAAGCTTCGCTTTTGATTTGTTCTTCCTCCTTCCGTTTTTTCTTTTTCGTGTTTTTATTAAATATTATTTAATCCTCATATAATGGGTATTTTGAGCAGATTTTAGCTACTTCCTTTCTTATTTCCTCTTTTTTTCCTTCATAGCTTTCTACTGTCATATTTATAAGATGTGCTATTTTTACCATTTCTTCTTCTTTAAATCCTCGTGTTGTTACAGCTGGAGTTCCTATTCTTATTCCACTTGTAATTGTTGGTTTTTCTGTATCAAATGGTACTGCATTTTTGTTTACTGTTATTCCCACATTATCTAGCCTTGTTTCTAATTCTTTTCCAGTTATACCTTTATTTCTTAAGTCTATAAGCATTAAATGATTATCTGTTCCACCTGATACTAAATTAAATCCTAATTTCAATAATTCTTCTGATAACACTTTTGCATTTTTTACTATTTGTTTTTGATATTCTTTAAACTCTGGTTTTAATGCTTCACCAAAGCATACAGCTTTTGCAGAAATTATATGCATTAATGGGCCACCTTGTGTTCCAGGGAACACTGATTTATCTATAGCTTTTCCATACGCTTCCTTGCAAAGAATTAATCCACCTCTTGGTCCACGAAGAGTTTTATGAGTTGTGCTAGTTACTATATCTGCGTATTTTACTGGATTTTGATGAAGCCCTGCTGCTACAAGTCCTGCAATATGTGCCATATCTACCATAAATATACTTCCTGTTTTATCTGCAATTTCTCTAATCCTTTTAAAATTTATTTCTCTCGGATAGCTACTAGCACCTGCTAAAATTAGTTTAGGTTTATTTTCAATAGCTAGTCTTTCTAATTCATCATAATTTATTCTCCCTGTTTTTTCATCTAATCCATAAGGAATAAAATTATATAGTTTTCCCGATGAATTAACTTTGCTTCCGTGTGTTAAATGACCACCGTGTGCTAAATTCATTCCGAGTACCGTATCTCCCGGTTCTAAAACAGCAAAATAAACAGCCATATTTGCCTGAGCTCCTGAATGTGGTTGAACATTTGCATATTCTGCACCAAAAAGTTTTTTTACTCTTTCTATTGCCAAATTCTCTACAACATCTACATATTCACAGCCTCCATAATACCTATGAGCAGGATAACCTTCTGCATATTTATTTGTCATATAGCTTCCCATTGCTTCCATTACACTATTACTTACAAAATTTTCAGATGCAATCAACTCAATTTTATTACGCTGTCTACTTAATTCATTTTGTATTGCATTATATACTTCCTTATCTGTATTTTTTAAATTATTAAAACTTGGCATATAATCACCTCACTTTTAGCATTATATACTAAATAATTTTTAATGTAAATACATTTAATTAGATAAATTGTTGTTTAGATGTTAGATATTAGAGGTTAGATAAAGAAATTTCTAGGGACTGTCTCTCTTTTGTTGTTCAACAAAAGAGGACTGCGAAAGAATTTTCAACAATAGACACTCAAACAAAAATTAAAAAAAGGAATTGAATTTCAATCCCCTTTTTTAATACAATTCATTTGCTTTTAATAAATCTTCTAATACATCATTTAAACCTATTGGAGTGACTTTATACTTTTTTAATGTATTAATTATTTCGATTACTTTGTCTGAACTTCTACTAATATTTTCTATCTTATTGCTTTCTTCAATAAAACTATCATTTATATATTCTTTTTTAAGTACTTCTATTCCATATTCTAAATTATCATTTTTAAGTTTCTTTGTTTCATAGTATTCTAATTTTACCCTGTGATTAATATTCGAATCTTTCAAATCCTTTTCATCAAAATAAGCCGTTCCATAGCAAGTTTTAGAATTATTCACTATGCTTTCTCCTTTCTTTTGTTTTTATTTTTATGTAATAATTATCACACGTTCTCCAATATACTATATAAACACAAAAAGCTCAACAAAAACTTGTCGCATTAAATTGTTATTTATAACATTTTTCGACATATTTCATCATTTTTATACAATATACCTATATATGTCTGAATTTTTTTATCTATTGTTATTGAAATTTAAAATTTCTGTAACAATTTTGAAAAAAAAGAAAGGCTTATTTTCAAGTCTTTCTCATTAATTTATACAAATTTATAAATTATATATTTTCTTTTATATAGTCTACTACATCACTTACCGTAACAACTTTTTCTGCATCACTGTCTGGAATTTCTAAATCAAATTCTTCTTCCAATGCCATTATTAATTCCACTATATCTAAAGAGTCTGCCCCTAAATCATCTATAAAAGATGCCTCTGGTGTTACAGCTGTTTCAGCTACTCCTAATTGTTCTACTATTATTTCTTTTACTTTATCGTAAATTTCTTCTGAACTCATAGGTTTTTTTACACCTCCTTAATTATTTTTATCTGCTATTTAA
>CAYZMV010000122.1:0-3085 GCA_964479635.1 uncultured Clostridium sp.
CTCTTTGCTTCCTTCTTGCTTTATTGGTGATACTGCACTATGAGCACTTCCTTTATTAGCTTTCATTCTAGCTACTTTTGTCTCTAATTCTGCTTCTTTATATACAGTCCCCTCATATTCATCATTTAATTCTTTTATTCTTTCTAACAATTTTCTTTGTATTCTATAATACTCTTCTTTGGTCTGCATTATTTTTTGTTTAGAAAGTAGTCTAAGATTATTGTCATAAATTCTTCTGTCTATCATATTTAGTAATCTATTCAATTTGGCCACAGCTAATTTTTTTCCTATTACTGTTTTAGGTGGTTTTATACGTAGTTTGTCTCTCATAACTTGTAACTTTTTTTGAAGAGAACCTATTTCTCTTTTTGATTTATCTATCTTTTTAGTGTCTAGTATCTCATCCTCTATATCTTCTACTGGCATCACTGGTTCTTCGACTTTATCTCTTGTATCATCTTTTTCTGACCCATTTGGTGTCTCTTCAGGTTCTGTCTCTTCGTTTTTATCTCTTGTGTCATCTTTCTCTGACTCATTTGGTATCTCCTCAGATTCTGTCTCTTCACCTTCTCGATTCATATTTTCTAAAATTTGGTCAATAAATTCTTCTTCTTCATTCATTTTATAGTTCCTCCTTATTACCCATTTAATTCTTGCTTAATCTCTTCTATTATTTTTTTGCATTCTTCTAATTCTTCATTTGATAAATCATCAAATTCTTTTTCGTCAAATTCCATATTTAGTTCTTCAAATTTTACTTTATCCTTCTCGTCCATAACTTATCTCTCCTTTATATGTATACTACACATCTATTATAACATAATCTTACAATCTTTTCAACTTTTTATGTAAATTGCTGTATAATTCACCCAATTTTAACATTTTTGGTTACATTTTCTATTAAAAAAATATTATAGACGGACATTTTTTGCCAAAATAAAATGGTAAGGAAAAATCCATAATATTTTATTGATAAAAATAATCCATTATTCCTGTATATATTCCCCAAGCTAGTTTATTTTGATAATCGTCTGTTAACAGAAGTTGCTCTTCTTCTGGATTTGATAGAAATCCACATTCTACTATTGTAGTTGGTATTTCTACATACTTTATAATATATACATTGTTTATCTTCATAGGTACTCTTGTATTATCTTTTTGTATAGCATTATTTAAACTTGTTTGTATTGATGTTGCAAGTTTCTTTCCTTCTTCACTTTCCTCCTTGTAAAATGTTTGCCATCCCCAATATTGTTGCTGTGGAATTTTATTTAAGTGTATTGATACAAAAATATCGGCACTAGATTCATTACCAATTTTAACTCTATTGTGAATATCTGATATTTTTTTCTGTTTTAAAGTTTTACTATCTATGTCATATATTGCATTTTCGTCTGATCTAGTAAGTATAACCATCGCTCCTGATTGTTCTAATAAATTTTGTACCTTTAATGCTATTTTTAAATTACTTTCTGCTTCTGTTGTTCCGAGTACTACTTTCTGCACCTTCATCAGGAACTCCATGCCCTGCATCTATTACAATTACCTTATTATCTACTGGCAGGGCTACAGTTTGCACAGTTTTTACATCTATATTACTTTCGTTTTCACTATTATTAACATTATATCCTGTTATTATATATGCGAATACAAACATCATAATTATTCCTAAACACAATAATATATTTTTTCTATGTACTACAACCATAAAAACACCCCATATAATATATATGAAGTGCTTTTTATTTTATTCTTATTATACTTTCTCTCTTCTATCTATTGCATAGGAACTTCCCATCGTGGATTTTGCTAAATGCTTAACTTGTGCACCAATTTCACCTATCTCTAATATATTAGAAAATCTTCTTTTATCCGCTACCACTACTCCTATTGATATTGATGTAAGTGGAAATTCTTCCATAATTCCCTTTCTGTTTACAACTTTGATGTATCCTCTTTCTATATCAATATCATTAAAATATTTTAAAATCTCTTCATCAAATTCAGCTATTATGTTTTGACAAATTTTATCATAATCAACATATTCATCAACTATAATAACAAAATCGTCTCCTCCTATATGTCCAACAAAAACATCAGAATGACCCAAAGCGTGTGTGTTTTTCGTAATTATTTTCGCAGTCAGTTTAATTACTTCATCACCCTTTAAAAATCCATATACATCATTATATGCCTTAAAATTATCTAAATCTACATACAATACCTGAAACGTCTCTTTTCTCAATAGCCTCTTTTTTAATTCTGTTTGTATTTGAACATTTCCTGGAAGAGCCGTTAATGGACTGACTGTTCTATTTACTGACATCAATCTAGTTATATTTTTTATTACATAATATATATATTCTTCACTAGAATTATTAGAAACTACATATTCTATATTATTTCTCAAAATAGATATATAATGTTTTTCATCTTGTTTATTAGTTATTACAAGAATAGGTGTAATACTATTATCCTCATTTTGTCTTATTCTTTCACATAACTCAATTATATCCTCATTAATTGACTCTTCATTTATTACTATTAAATCTGGTATATCTTTAAGTGCAATATCAATTCTTTTTGGATTTATATTTTTAAATCTAAACTTTTTATCATTTTTAAATTTTTTTCTTAATGACATTGCTAATTTGTTTTCACAATCGATTATATAAACTTCTTTAAACATTTAAAAACTCCTATCGTTAGTATTTTTATTAATATTTTATTCTGCTGTATAATTACATTTTCCTTGATATGTGCTCTCAGTATCTTCTATGCTTATTGCGTGTATAATAACTATATTTTCCCCTTCTTGCAAGTCAAATTTATATGCTACCTCTTTTTGCTCTGGATTATATGCTGATGCATTTTCATCATATACATATTCCTGTCCGTTTATAGTAAATTCTATCTTTTTGAATCCTATATCGTGTGTCATTTTCATTATTAGCATATTTCCATCCTTATAGACTTCTATTACTGGGTTGTTTACTCCTACAAATATTTTTTCTAATGTTTCCTCTTTTGCAAGTCCATTTATCGCTGTTATTTTAAGAGTATTCCTTCCTCTCTTTACATCAAC
>CAYZMV010000123.1:0-3043 GCA_964479635.1 uncultured Clostridium sp.
GCCAAGTACCTATTCACCAATTATAACCACTATACTTGCAAGAAGATATGTTGAGAAAATTCAAAAACAATTACATCCAACAGAATTAGGAAGAATAGTAAATAAACTATTAATAGAAAATTTTAGTGATGTAATAAATGTAGAATTTACAGCCAAAATGGAAGAAGAATTTGATAAAATAGCAGAACGGAA
This sequence comes from uncultured Clostridium sp., assembly GCA_964479635.1. GTDB lineage: Bacteria > Bacillota > Clostridia > TANB77 > CAG-508 > CAG-452. Next base: position 193 of record CAYZMV010000123.1, read on the forward strand.
AAGAAGAGTGGAAAAAAGTTATATCAGAATTTTATGGTCCTTTTGAAAAAGTAGTTGAAAAAGTGGATAAAGAATTAGAACACGTGAAGCTAGAATATGAAGTATCAGATGTTCCGTGCGAAAAATGTGGAAGAATGATGGTAATAAAATATGGCAAATACGGAAAATTTTTAGCGTGTCCACGGCTATCCAGAATGTAAAAATGCAAAGCCATATATAGAAACAATAGATGTGCTATGCCCGAAATGTGGTGGCAAAGTACAAATAAGAAAAACAAAAAAGAGAAAGAATTACTATATATGTGAAAACAATCCAAATAATGGATGTGATTACATCTCGTGGACAAAACCAAAAAAGGACGAGAAAAAAGAAAAAACAGAAAAAGGCAAGTAAGATGCCTTTTTCTATTTTAATATTAATAAATTTAAGCATTCTACCAATAGTCGATTGAATAAAAAATATGTTAGTGTTAAAATATTTGCAAATGGAGGTTGCATTGTATGGATAATATAAAATTTGGTAAGTTTATTGCAGAGCTTAGAAAAGAAAAAAATATGACACAAAAAGAGCTTGCTGAAAGCTTAAATTTAACAGATAAAGCGGTATCAAAATGGGAAAGAGGTTTAAGTTTTCCTGATATAACGATACTAGAGCCATTAGCCAAAAATTTAGGTGTAGATATTTCAGAATTACTAAATTGTGAAAGAGGAAATAAAGAAAAAGTAGATATAGAACAAGCAGTTAAAGAAGCCACAGATAAGATAAATAAAACAAAAGAAAAAAGAAAAGAACGAAATTTGAAAATAAAAAAAATTACTATTGTAGTTTCAATAGTAATTTTCATATTTTCAATAATTCTTCAAAGTATATATTTATTCATTTTCAAAAAACATAATTATGAATATGTGGTAGATAGCATATTTTATATTGTAAATCAAATAATATTAATTTCTGCATTTCTCGTATTGCTCTTAGGATTTTTGAGAAATAACAAAATAAAAAATATAATAACAATATCAGTATTTACTTTATTAACTATTATAAATATCGCATTTATGATTAATAATGGATTTAATAGGCAAAGTATAATTAGCTTTTCTAGTGATTTTTCAAATCAATTAGTATTAAAAAGAGATAGAAAAACAGGTGAAACATACTTTTATAGACAGGGAAAAGTTTTATTTGCAAAACCGAGCGAACAATTTTCTTATGCAGTAGAAGGAAAAATAAAAACAAAATGGCTTACAACAGATATTTGCTCAATTACATATAAAGATGCAAATGATAATTTAAGAGAATTTGTTGCAACGTATGGAGATAGGGGGGATGGAAATTCATATTATTATGTATCTACAACAATGCACGGAAACTGGCAACATTTCACAAAAAATGGAAATAGCACAAAACTAATTTCAGATTCAAAAGGTATAACTATAAAAAAAGAAGGAGAAAGTCACACATTTGAAACGTCTGATATACAACAATTTGGAACAATAGCAATCGTTTTATATGATGAAAGTGTGCCTAAATATGTAATTGCACTAAATAAAGATTGTGAATTAGACGAAGTAACAAATATTATAAAAGACGGAGGAACTATCACTTTATTTGAAGTATCAATGGAAAAAACCATTCCCGAAGTTTTAGAATGTATTAATTATAAAGGAAATTTACAAGATTATAAAATAGTAGATATGGATTCTTATGATTATAAAGTAAATAATGGAATATTATATGTAAAATATGATGATGAAATTGTAGAAGTTCCGGGAGAATATTCTGAAATGCTAGACAATTTTGATGATGATAATTATATAATATCAAAAGAAAAAACAGTATTTTTTTATTATGAGGGAGAAAAGAGATATTTAGTATATTCAGATGATATGGGAAAAACTTGGAATAAAACAGAACTTGCTAGGGATGAAAGCATTGAAAGTGTGCAATTTATAACCAAAGATTTAGGATTTATACTGAGATTTAATAATGTTGCAATGACAGCTGCAAGTGGAAAAATATATAAAACCATAGACGGTGGAAAAACATGGACAGTTGTAAGTAATGGTATAAAAAAGGACGATAGTTATAGTTTTTCTACAGGAAGCAGAATGAAGTTTATAGATGAAAATGTAGGATTTGTAACAAGACCTTATGCAGGAACATCTTGCAAATTATATATTACAAAAGATGGTGGCGAAAATTTTGAAGAAGTAAAAATACCAGTAACAAACGAAGTATATGATTATTATGAATTACCAGAATTTAATAATGGAATGCTTTATGTGGAAATAGGTCAAGGTAATGCTGGCGACTATAATGGTGGAGATACGGTAACATATTATTCTAAAGATAATGGAGATACTTGGAATTTAAAATAGGATTTAGGGACAGACCCCTAAATCCTATTTTAGTTAAAAAGAGTAAAAAAAATATAAAAAATTTTCAAAAAACTATTGCATTTTTTAAATTAATAATATAAAATATGGTCAAAGTGGAACGAAGTGGAGGAAAGTGGAACAAAAATCCTCTGAAGTGAAAAGAGGTGGAAACATTGCTAATAGGCGAGTATGAGCATACAATAGATGCAAAAGGTAGACTTATAATGCCAGCAAAACTAAAAGAAGATATAGGCGAAAGATTTGTTATAACACAGGGCTTGGATGGTTGTTTGTTTGCATATTCGCGGAAATGAATGGAAAAACTTCGAAGAAAAATTAAGAACATTTCCACTTACAAATAAAGATGCAAGAGCTTTAAAAAGATTCTTTCTAGCAAAGGCAACAGAATGTGAAATAGATAAACAAGGAAGATTTTTAATAACAAGTAATTTGAGAGAATTTGCGGGACTTGA
>CAYZMV010000124.1:0-3022 GCA_964479635.1 uncultured Clostridium sp.
TTTCTCCACATTTGCTGAAGTGCCTCTGATTTGTCCTTTGATGATAATGTATCCCATACAAATTCTAAATCACCTTTATTAATTTTATATGGATTATTTAAATCATAATTGGGATATCCCGCCATTGCTAAAATATCACCTGTTTTTGGATTAGCAATTAATATATTTCCGCCATCTGTACATACATTATCAATACACGCCTCTTCTAAATACTTTTCCGCGATGGATTGTATAGTCATATCTATTGATAAAACTACATCATCTCCATCAACTGCTGATATATAATCTTCACCCTCATTTCCCAAATCGGTTCCTCTTGCATCTGTTATTTTTAGTATTTTACCCGTTTTGCCTCTTAAAACTTCATCGTATCTACTTTCTATTCCCTCTAATCCTTGATTATCGCTTCCTGTGAATCCAATTACATTTGAAGCAAGTGTTGCATAAGGATAATATCTTTTAGTATCCTCATCAATATTTATGCCTGAAATAATATTATTTTCATCCATCCATAACCTTAGCTCATTTGTCTTTTCTTTATCTACCTTCTTCACAATAGTTTCTATTGAACTATTTTTACTTACTTTTTTTAAAACAGTTTCATAATCTAAATCGAATATATCAGACATTGCTTTTGCAACTTTTTCTTTATCTTCTGCTTTTATATTATTTGAAGTTACCGATACTGTTTCTACACTTGCACTTACTGCGAGTATATTTTTGCCTGTACTATCATATATAGTACCTCTTTTAGGGTTGATTTTTCTATTTAGTGTTTGCTGACTATATGCCATAGATTGTAATTCTGAGCCTTGCACAAATTGTATAATGCCTACTCTTATAATAAGTAATGTGGAAATTGCAAAACAAACAAATAAAATATTTCTTAATCTTCTTTTTCTGCTAATATTTGTAGATTTCATTTAGGCACCTCAAAATATAATAAAATAAGATTAATATTATTAATACTAATCTTACTTAAATATATTCATAATTGTTTTTATTATACCTTTTATTCCAGTTTCCTCATCTTCAATTATTACATCTTCTGCAGCCGCTTCTATATAGTCACTTTTTGGTAATGTTATGTATGTTGTTTGTTTTGAATTTAACTTTTGCATTCCTAATTTTTCTTTGGCTTCTTGTTCCAAATTATTTAAATTCAATCCATTTTCAATAGAAATTTCTAATTGTGTGTTTTGCTTTTCGACCTCAGCAACTTCTTTCTTTAAATCTTGCATTTTTGCAAAATTTTCGTCTATTTGTGAATTTCTAAAGCATATTCCAAATGCCACTGCAAACCCTATTATTACATATTTTACTATTTGACTGTGTCTTTTTTTTACTTTTTTCTCTTTATTGTCACTAGTCTTTTTCATTTTTCGTGCAGTAGTTTTTTTTGTTGCATAAGGATTTTTTGCAGGTGTATATTCAGGTTCCAGTTTTCTTGGGCTTGTTTCATATTGATATCTATTAAAATTTCTTGGCACTCATATACACCCCCTTCAAAGCTTAAAGAGTTTTGTACCTTCACTCTTTGCTTTAATTTTTTTCAAATACTCTTAGTTTTGCACTTCTACTTCTTGGATTATTTTTCATTTCTTCATCTGTTGGTATAATTGGTTTTTTTGTAATTATTGTCCCTAAATTCTGTCTGCCACATACACAATACGGAAGTCCTGGTGGACAAATACATTTTCCGGTTGCTTCATTATATGCTTGTTTTACGCTTCTATCTTCTAATGAATGAAATGTTATAATGCAAAGTCTACCTTTGCTATTTAAAATATTAATTGCATTTAGAACTGTATTATATAGTGGTTTTATTTCATCATTTACTTCTATTCTAATTGCTTGAAAAGTTCTTTTTGCTGGATGTCCTTGATTATTGTTAGTTTTTGGTATGCTTTTTTCTATAATTTTTACTAATTCTTCTGTTGTTGTAATTTTCTTATTTATTCTATATTGGCAAATCCCTTTTGCAATTCTTCGTGAAAACTTTTCTTCACCATATTCATATATGATTTTTGCTAATTCTTCTTCCTTATAATTATTTACTACATATTCAGCAGTTAAACTTTGAGTTTGATCCATTCTCATATCTAATGGACCATTATTCATATATGTAAATCCTCTTTCTTTTTTATCTATTTGATATGATGAAACACCTAAATCTAATAATATTCCATCAACTTTATCTATATTTAATCTTTCAATTTCTTCTTTTATATTGTTGTAATTATTATGAACATATTTTATATTATTAAATTCCTTTAATCTTTCTTTAGCTACATTTAAAGCATCTTCGTCTCTATCTATTCCAATTAGCAATCCTTTTTGAGATAATTTTTTTGCTATGTGATAGCTATGCCCGGCTCCTCCTATTGTTCCATCAATATAAATACCATCTGGTTTTATATTTAAATTATCAATACATTCATTTAATAAAACAGGTATATGGTTAAATGTTCTATCTGCCATCTTTTTACCTCTAGCTTTTCTAACTTTTAATCTTTACACTATCACTTATATAAGTATAAACAGTTGGCATAAAATTGTACCAACTGCCTTCCTAATTTGTTCTATTATTATCTTTTGTTTTTTTCAAAGCATATAAACTTTTGTGATTTTTTCTTTTGTTTCTTAAAATTTTATCTTTTGTATAATATATAATTTTACTTTCGTAAATTATAAATCTTTATTTTTACTTTTGTAAATTATAAGTTTTTCATTTGTAAAATTTAGCTTTTGTAAATTTTATTTTTCTTTTGTAAGTTAATAATTTATCTTTTGTATTTTTAATTTCTTTTGTGTTTTACTTTATCTCTTTTGTGTATCTATATAAACTTTTTCAAGTTATATACCTAAATTTTCCATTCTTTCAGCAATTTCATCAGCTGCCAAATTTTCTTCTTCACTGTATTTTAGCCATTTATCTTTGCTCCAAATTTCTATTTTATCTAAAACTCCAATAATAACTACTTCTTTTTCAAGTCCCGCAAATTCTCTCAAATTACTTGTT
>CAYZMV010000125.1:0-3018 GCA_964479635.1 uncultured Clostridium sp.
ATTTCGTCCCAATTTTTTATTACAAAAGAAATTGGCTCAACTTTTACCCATCTTACTGTTCCTCTTTCACCAGATAGCGTCCCATCAGAATATTTGCTTCCTTTATCATACGGATATGATACTACACGCACATATCTTTGACTCTGATATTCAAATTCTGGGCTATGTTTTCCTGCATAATTACTATCATCATTGCTTTTTTGACCATTACCTGAATACCATCTACCAGTGCATAAAAGCCCTTCTTGCATTTTGCCTCCATTATATAATGATTCCAATGTTTCGCTCAAATTTTCGTCTACTTTTGTTTTTGGATATTCTCCAATTTGTAAGGTATGATATATAACCTCTCCGTTTGTGTCTTTTACTTCTCTTATATCAAGTTGTTCTAGCTCTTCTCCTTTATCTCCATTTTCTTGACCTTCTAAAAGTCCACTTTGTACTGAGATTTCAGATGGCAGATGGTAACGCAAAGATGGGCAAACCCCATTCTCACTGATATAAGTCGCCTCACGGTACCATTTGCCTATGCCATTCACACAGAGGATATGACCACTACCATCGGCGGAACTTAGCCACACAGAAATTGTTTGCCTACCAGTACGAGTTTTATGTCCATCCCATATATAAGCATCATTCATCTGAGCATAGTCAGTAGCAGATATTCTTCTTTCCATATCTGTTTTTTTACCATCATATTGCTCATCAATGCTGTCTAAATATATTAAATCAGTTGTATTAAATTTTTCATTTTCTATCACCAAATGTGTGTTTTCAATAGTAGTTGGAATAATTTTGCCTCTTAAATCCTCTCTTTTCATATTTACCCTCTTTATTTAACTTACATATTATTAATTTATATTATACTATAAAAAAATAAAAATCACATATTTTCCTGCAAATTTTTATTTTTCTTCAATATTCAATATAACAGTTGTAAAATTCATTTCAAAAGGCAACTGTGAATTGTAACCAATTATAATCAATTTTTTTATGTCCTATAATTATAATATTTAAAATATTAGAATAGGTATATGCAAATTTCCATAAAGATGTTATAATAAAAACGTATTTCAAAAAACAAGTTAAAATTCTGTATAAAAGGTCAAATTTAGTATCGTTAGGAAGGAAAAGGTAAATCTTTAATGAAAAAATTAGATGTTTATGACTTTGATGGAACAATATATAATGGGGATTCATCAATAGATTTTTTCTTTTATGCAATACAAAAGAAAAAAGGTTTAATAAAATATATACCAATAATGTTTATATTTACATTATTAAAAAAATTAAATTTAGTCTCGACAAAAAAGTTTAAAGAAAAGTGTTTTTTATTTATAAAAGATATTGATAATTTAGATAATTTAATTACACAATTTTGGGAAGAAAAAAAAGAAAAAATTAATAAATTCTTTTTAGAAAATTTAACTAATCAACAAGAAGAAGATAAAAAAAGAAGTGTTTATGTTATAAGTGCTTCACCTGAGTTCTTAGTAAAACCATATATTTCACAATATGAAAACGTAAATTTAATTGCAACTAAGATGGATAAAAAGGGAAATATAATTGGTGAAAACTGCAAAGGTAATGAAAAAATAGATAGGCTAAAAAAAGAAGAAAAGGCATTTGAAATAGAAAACTTTTATACTGATTCTTTAGATGATTTGCCACTTGTAGAAATATCACAAAATACTTATTACGTACATAATGGAAATGTAGAAAATTGGGACACAAAAAAAGTAAAAGATAAGAAAGGCAATAAAAAAGCTAGACTAATTTTCTTAATGTTCTTTATATTCTACATTATTATAGGAGTGCAGTTATCATATAACTACAACTTAATTGCGAAATTTGATTTTATTTTTGGAAGTGATACATATAGAGTTGCAAGGGATATGACTGATATATTTGGAAACCATAATAGATTGTCTGTACATCCATTATTTGTTTTATTACTTCAACCAATTTACTTTATTTTAAGTGGAATTACTCAAGATAAGGCTCTTGCTTTAATATTAATTTCTTCTGCAGTAAGTGCAATATCCGTTGCTGTAATGTATAAAATATTTGAATTGTTTTCAAAAAGTGAAAAAACAAGCTTTTGGCTAAGTATTTGCTATGGATTAACTTTTTCAACTATAATTTTTACTGCCAACATAGACGTATATAATATTGCTGCTATGGGATTGATACTGTTGTGGTATTTTATAATAGACAAGATTAAAGGAGAATGGAATGAGTCCGACTTTGTAATATTAATTGCATTAGGCATTTTTTCATTATCAATAACTATAACTAATTTTGTTATATTTTTAATAGGATGCTTAACTTTATTAATTGCAAAGAAAATAAAATTTTCAAAATTAATTTTGGTAAATGCTTTTGTTGTATGTATATTCTTTATATTATATTGTTTTCAATTTTTTATATGGAGAAATACCCTTTTGGTACCAGATTTAAGTTATGAATCACAATATATGAATTTAGACTTTGGAAAAGATAACTTTAAAAATGTAATAGAAAACGGTATATATAATTCAATAATATCAACGAACTTATATGTAGGCACTTTAGAAAATACTCATAACTCAATAAAATTTCAATCGATAAATCTAATTAACAAAATTGTAATAACAATATTTTTAGGATTTATTGCGATATTTACCATAAAAAATTTCAAAAAAAATTTACCAATAAATATAGGAATTATTTTATGTTTAGCATTTAATTTTGTGCTACATTTAATTTATGGAAATGATGAATGCTTCTTATATTCACAACATTTTGTATATTTAATATTCTTGTTGTTTGGCATAAATTGTTTATGTGAAGACAATAAACGAATAAAATCAACTACTTTCATATTAACTATTTTATTATTTTTATTTGAAGTAATATTAAATAGTCAATCGTTTTTGCAAATATTAGAATTATTAACAACATATGCAGTTCCAAATTATTATGCTTTAAACTTTGGGTTCTATAAATTATCCGTAATAACAGGAATAATTGCAGTAC
>CAYZMV010000126.1:0-2999 GCA_964479635.1 uncultured Clostridium sp.
CATAATAGTAATTTTCTGTTATCAATTTTTCATAATTGCTTATTCCAAATGGTAATTTTTTCATATTCAATTGCCCTCCTTTTGAAATTAAATTAAATAAAATTCTATACATGACATGATTATAACAAAAATCACTTTAAAAGTCAAAAGTAGCTCATTGCTGATATTTCGAAATATCTCCCGAGTTTGCCACTTTATGCAAGTAAAAATACCCTTCAAAGCCAGACTATGACTTGGTTTCATGGATTTTAAGAGTTGATTTTTATTGTAGTCATATACGTATTTTCCGTAATTATTGCTACATCTAACTTTGAGTGCATTTTTCGTTTAATAAAAAAATTCATGTAGGTATATAAATATAGGCATATACAAAAATCGTACAAATACTAGCTTTCGGCCATTAAATTTACCATTTTCTGGTAAAAATTCGCAACGCAAGTGGCAAACTCGGGTTATAACAAAAATCACTTTAAAAGTCAAAAGTAGCTCATTGCTGATATTTCGAAATATCTGAATGCAGATAAATTAACATTGTTTTATTAAATTTATATTAGAGCTGTGAATTGTAACTATTTCTAATTAACTTTTCATCAGTTGCATTTGAAAGTAAAAAGGTAAAATTTTATTGTTGAAAAATTATTCATCACCTGGCATAGAAGATAATGTAAAATAGTTGCACACAAAATAATAATTTATAAAAATTCCAAGGCATCGTTTTATCTTACATGTAATTTTATAAAAATTATAGTTTTCTCCTAATTTATTTATGCTAAAATAAATTACTATGCTTTTATTTTTCTAAGTATTCTGGGTGTTTTAAGTACCAATCTATTGTTTTTGTTATTCCATCTTCAAATTTAGTTTTAGGTTCCCAATTAAACTCTGTTTTTAATTTACTTGGATCTATTGCATATCTATAATCATGTCCTTTTCTATCTTCTACATATTCTATTAAATCTTCTGTTTTTCCTAATCTTTTAAGTATTAGTTTTACTATTTCTATATTTCTTTTTTCATTATGCCCTCCTATGTTGTATCTTTCACTCTTATGTAATAAAAAGTTATTGGCTTTTCAAACATATGAAATCCTTGATTATAGAACAAATATTTTACATGATCAAATTCGCAGTAGTATTTTGTTTCTTTTTACAAACAATATCCTTCGTTTCTAAAAGATAGATTATGATAAAGCATTTTATTTATGAAACATATTATTCTGTTATATATTTGTAGATTTGCTATTTAATTCCATTATTTACATTTTTATTATGAATACTTATATCATTTTTATCATCCCCTTTCTTTTTAGTTGTGTATAATTCATTTTTTGCTTATTATTTATAATATATAAAACTTGTCTATTTATCTTTTTTGCTAAATCATAATTTACTTCACCTCCATCTACATTTATATAATGCAACACAATTTATAATAAAATATTATTTAACTTCATTTTCTTTTCTTGTGAACTTCTTATATTAACTTTTTATATATTTGTTTTAACGCATCTTTATTTAACCTTACTGGATTATTTTTTAGTCTTTCAATATTAACTGAAGATACCAATTGATCTATATCATTGATATTTATTATGTTTGAATATTTAATACCTATTTCAGAATAGATATCTTTTATTTTTTCTATTGTCTTAATATGGGAATTAGTACCAAACATATTATCTAAATCACAAAATATATTTTCTAAATAATCTTTCCCTCTGCTATCTACCGTGTATTCTAGATTATTTATCATATATTCCCACACAAGTGGTAAACATACAGCTACTGCATGTCCATGACTAATATTGTATAGTGAAGTTATTTTATAGCTCATTGCGTGTGGTGCAGTTGTTTTACTAATATTAATAGCTTTACCACTATAATTTGCTGCTTTCAATATCTTGTCATATACAATTTTATCTTCATTTATATATTTTTTATAATTTTCTAAAATTAATTTAATAGCTTGTTTTGCGTATTTTTTACTTTCGTCATTCGCCCCCACACTCCAATAAGATTCAATTCCTTGGCATAAAGCATCGAGCATAGTAGATTTTTTTTGGTATAAAGGTAATGTTTCTAAAAATTTAGGTTCTAGTAAAACATAATTCGGTAATATACTATTATCATCTACTGAATATTTTTTATCATTGTAATATATAACAGCAAAATGAGTTGATTCGCTTCCAGTCCCTGCCGTTGTCGGAATTGCTACTAAAGATATATCATTTTTTATTATCTTTTGTTCTAAATAATTTTTACTACCATCCAATGTTGCAAAAGCTTTTATGGTTTTTGCAACGTCAATTGCACTTCCGCCACCAATTGCAATTATCATTTCACAATTATATTTTTTTAAGATTTTTATGCCTTCTAATACTTCTTCATATTTAGGGTTAGGATTAAAATCTGAAAATGTATGTATATTAGAACTATATTTTTTTAAATATTCACATGTAAATGAGTTCGCTAAAGCTTTACTACATACTAATAAAACGTTTTTATCAGATATGTTAATTATTTTATTTAAATCTGTATAGTTATTTATTATTTTTTGCATACTTATCTCCATTTATTTCTTTATTTCTATCAAATTCTTCTATTTCATTAGTTACCCTATTATAATCATCTATGTTATCTATTTCATCAATATAATTATCTTTATATGATTTAGCATATATATTTATATCATTTAAAATTTCATTTAATGCATCCTCTGCATATACATTTACATTTCCTTCTTTTACAAATTTATCAACTCTATCTACCCATTTAAGTAAATCTTCTTTTTTTAATTTATAAAGAGGCTGGAACGCATAACAATCATCATCAAAAATGTTTATAGATACCTCTTTTAGCTTTCCATTAGAAATTCTACCTTTAAAATCCTTTTCAGGTAATTTCTTTTCTTCATTGACTAAACCTATTGAACCTCTTGGATCTTCTAGTACTTCTTGTACTAACTCTTTGTTAAAAACTAAATCCCCATGTAACATTAAA
>CAYZMV010000127.1:0-2918 GCA_964479635.1 uncultured Clostridium sp.
ATTTTATAAAAAATAAAAGCCTACACATTTTATAGGTAGGCTTTTACCAAAATATTAAGAAGGAATATAAATGAAAAAAATTATTTTTACTTACTAGAATTATAGCACACTTATTTCCAAATAGTTGTGGTTATTTTTTTTCCCACCTATTCTTATGTATATTTTAACGCAACAACACCAAAATACCTAATTGCGAACTCTTTTAATGCTCTATCTTTAATATTATATATGGTCTTGCGACTTTCTTTGCTATATCCTAAAATATCCGCAATTTCAGCCATACTCTTTTTATAATCAGTTATGTATTTTAATTTTAAAAATTTTTCTAATTCTTTATCTTCTTGTTTTATATCTTTCAAAATATTTTCTACTAATTTCATTTCTTCTTCTGTTTCTTTTATTTGTCTATTCACTTCCATCAATTCAAATATTTCATTCATTGTATTTTCAGAATAGTCCATTTTTTGTATGGCAGGTCTGCTATAATCAATGCCTATTATATCTTTTGGAATACCCTTGGCTATTATTCTATTTTTTCTATTCTGTAAGTTTATTATTGAACTATAAAGTTTTCTATGATTTTTTAAAACCTCCTCACTTTCTCTAATATAATTCATTATAATAGACCTCCTACTTTAATTTATTAACGGCTATTTTTATCCATATTGCCATAAGCTATGTTTCTGCATTCTTCACTAGCCCAAAATGAAGATAAATTTTTATTGATTTTAGTAACTCCCTGTGCTTTCATTAAATTACGCATTCTATTTCTTGCTATCTCTCTTGTTGTAACTGTTCTAGGCATACTATATAATTTACCTGTTTTAAAATTTTTTATATACTTTTTTCCATTTATTGTAACCGTTGTCGTTCTTTTCTTTTTAGTTTCTTCTTTTACTTCTGTTATATTTTTTTCTTTTTCTTCATTATGCCTTTTTATTGATTCTTTTTTCTGTTCTTGCTTATATATTTTTAAAAGTCTTCTCCTTTTGCCATTATTTTTGACTTTCTTAATTTCTTCTATGCTCATCATAGTTAATCACCTCCTAAATTTTAAATATAATAAATGTTAAAATTGTGCTGACAACTATTTCAACTAAATTTATAATTCTGTCGGTATTATTTATGTATTTATTATCTAATCCGTCTGCTATTTTAGCTAAAGCATAAATTACTAAAAAAAGTATAAATATTACTTTAATTACAATCATATTACTCCTCCAAATTTGCTAAACTTTTGTTTGTTATTGCTATCATATTTTCTAATGTTTGTTGTTCTGTTTTAACCAAATTAAGTGCTGTTTCAAGTCCTTCTCGTTGCCCTATTAGTTCTTGTTTTGCAGAATCTTTACTCATTTTGTTTAAAGCTACTTTTTCTCTGTTTATCATTTAACAATTACCTCCTTCCATAAAATTTTGAATTTTCTTTGTTGTTACTGATATTTTTTCATAACTTGTCCTATTATTGTGTTCACTTTATTTACCTCTTTAACTTCACTATCAATATCTATCTTTCTTTGTATCCATTCATTGCAATAATCTGATGCACCATTTGTTTTTTTACAAAATGGATATTTCCCACAATTTCCACATCGTTTATTTATAACTTCCATACTATTCATCCTCCAATACTTTCAAATACTTCTTTTCTTTAGTTCTTATATAATTCACTACTTGCACTAAAGTATTTCTTTTAGTTAATAATTCGTTTAAGTAGACACTATCAATTTTTTTATATTTTCCTGTACTTTTGTATTGTGGACTTTTTTTAGCCTCGCTCTCTACTTTTTTTCTTTTAACATCTATTTTATTCACTATCTCAACTAAAATATCGTCTAATTCCAAAATCTATTTCTCCTTTCCTAAAAGTTCGAAATTATCATATATATTTCCTATTACTTATATCTATCTCATTTAATTCCTTGTATTTTTAATATTTACAGTATATTTACATCTTTTTTGTTCTAAATTATGCCAATTATAGCAACTTCTCATAATACATTTATAGCAAGGAGATTTTGATAATTTCCCTTTTATGTTAAATATTAAATCTTTAATCTTAAGTTTTAATGATTTTTTAACTTTAATATAGCTTTTTCCATCCTTGTTATATACTTTTAATTTAATATCTCTCATTTTTTGTTTTTCTCACTTTCTAGTCCATTCTCTAATTATTTCATCTCCACTTACGATTTTAAAATCTCTTCTATCTATCATTTTAGGATTTAATTTTTTTAACTCTTCTACAAAATCTTCCAAATCTTCAAAATATTGTGCCACACCTAATATTTTATTATTTTTTGTTAATGCAAATGAAACTAACATTTAATTTTCCTCCCAACCTAATTCTTTGCATTTTTCATTTATTGCCTGTAATTCTTTCATTGTTAAACTTTCTTTATCAAAAAATGTTATAAAATGACTTGTTCTATCAAAACTTATTGCCGTTTTATTCCACATACTACTCCATTTTTTTTGATACATCATTACTTTTCCGTCATCTATTTGAATTGTATATCCTAATTTTTCAAACATATCATCAGCTTTGCTCATTTTCATACTCCTTTAAATATTTTTTTAAATTGTCTGCTAAAATTTGACAAGCTGTCGCTTTCACTATATTACCTTCTTTTATTGCTTCTTTACGTTCATTTTCCCAGGATTCTATATTTTTCTTTATTTCATCTGCTTTATTATCTTTATATTCTAATAATTTACTACCACACATTGGGCAATATTTAACTTCGAAATTATTATCCGTTTCAAATTGTTTTTTTTCTTCATTCCATTTATCAACTGTTATCCTTATTGTATATTGTTTATCTTCACAAAATTTACACATATTATTTATCCTTTCAACTTATTATTTTCCCCATTGCTCAGCCATTGCTTTTGCTATTCCTGGAAAAGTTTTACTT
>CAYZMV010000128.1:0-1325 GCA_964479635.1 uncultured Clostridium sp.
TGCATATTCATTGTTTTGTGTTATCTGCTCATACATTTTTTGATAATATGTTTGCATTTCTTCTATTGTTTTAAATTTATACTTTTCAAAGTTTGCTTTTATCTTTTTATAATCTTCTTTATTATTACTTATTTCTTCTATTTTTTCAAGTATTTTGTCAGAATCTTTAAAATTTATCACATATCCTAATTTATCTTTTTTTACCCTATCTCCAACTGCTCCAATATCAAATGTTAAAATAGGAACTTTTGCCATATAACTTTCTGTTAATGTATATGAATAAGTTTCTGGCCAAGTAGCAAAAATACACACTAAATCTATATTATTTTCAACTAATAGCTTTGGAAGTTCTCCCCTAACATATGGTCCATGATAAGTATAATTCTTCGTATTTTTTGCGAGTTCTTTATCTTCTGACTTACCAAATAAGTGTATTTTTATTTTTCGATTTTTTGATTCTTTAATTACTTTTTTTAAAATATTACTTCCTTTATGTATTGCCATTGCTCCAACAAATGCCACATCAAATGTATCTTTTTGTACATTTTCTTTAAATTCAGGTTTTACTAAGTTTACACCATGTTCAACTACTTCAATTTCTAAACCATTATATGTTTTTTCATATTGCATTTTTGTATTTTCAGATGGCACTATGATTTTATCAAATTTTTCTAAAACCTTTTTACACATCTTTCTCCATGTAGGTAAGGCATCACTGTTTACTCCATATCTTGCTTTTAAGCATTTGGCACAATCTTTATCTTTGTCATACTCGCAAAACTTGTCCCTATATACCATATTTATTGATGGACAACTCATATACAAATCATGTAAAGTTATTATTGAATATATATTTCTTTCTTTTGCTACATCTATTGCATCAAATGTATGATATAGAAAATGATGAACGTGCAATATATCAAATTTAAAACTATCGAATAAATTGTTTACCATCTCTTTATATGTATTATTTGTATATTGTATTTGTCCATAACAATTTATGTCTGTTTTATAACTCGCTATTTCTTTTGCAAATTTATCTGTATATAAATATAAATTAAATCTTGATAAATCTTCTTTATAAGGTGCTAATACAAAACTAGCTATGTTATTTTTATTATTTGATTGAATAATATCTTTTATATGTAAAGATGTTCCACCTGTCATTTCCATATTTTCTTCCCATTCATTTACAAGATATAATATTTTTTTCTTACCAAATATCTTTATGTTTATACTTATATTTTCCTGTATGTCCTTTAATGGATTAATTGCTAAAAAATTATCTGTTTTTTGTACATATATTGGATGTTTTTTTCTTAATA
>CAYZMV010000128.1:1425-2906 GCA_964479635.1 uncultured Clostridium sp.
TCGTTACTTAAATTTGGACTAAAATAAATATCCCCTTTCTTATATTCTTCTTTCCATTTTTCCTTAACTTTTTCTTCGTCTACTTTTTCCGTTTGAGATAATTTCTTTACACATATTGAAACAATAGGATTTAACACAACTTGTTTTCCAAGTTGTAATATTTTTAAGCATGTATCTATACTTACTCCTAAGCCAGTAAATTCATTTGTAAATTTATTAATTTCTTTAAATGTTTCTGTATCTATCATTGCATATTTAACATATACGCATGACACATTATGGATTATTGAGAGTCTTTGCATATATGTTCCAATATCTTTATGAACTCCTTTATATAAGAAATCTCCTATTCCATTCATTCCTATAATTATCCCATTATGCTCTACTTTATCATTTTTGTTATATAATTTTGTTCCTACTATTCCAACATTTTTGTCTTGGCATATTCCAACCAAATCTTCTATATATGATGGTATATCTATCTTAATTAGATTTTCATCTACAATTATAAAATATTTTCCATCTATTTTATTTACTGCTTCATTATAAGTTTCAAATGTATTGTTTTTAGGTTCTATTATTTTGTCAACATTTTTTATCTCTTCATTTGTAATAACACCTATTTCATAATTTGTATATGTAGTAATCTTTATTTTTTGTATTAATTCTTGTGTTGTATCAGTTGCCAAATCTGTAGCATCAATTATTATACTAACTTTTGGATTATCTTTTACTTTATATTTCAATTTATAGCTTCCGGGAGTTAATCCATCATCGACTTCAACATCTGTATCTAAACTTCTTTTTACATGATCTTTTATTACTTTTTTTCCAATTTCAAAAGCATAAGGTTTAGAATCAGAATTTCCAGCCGTTGAATTTTGATGAACTCTCCAATGGTATAATATTTTAGATATATGTTCAATTTTATCTGTATTTTCTGTTGCTCTTGCAACTATATCCCAATCTTGACTTCCATCGTATTTACTATCAAACCCTCCTAGCTTGTCCATTAATTCTTTTTTAAATATGCTAAAATGGCAAATATAATTTGCACTATTTAGTGTATAAGGAGAAAAGTCTGGTTTAAAAAATTCTCCATATCTTGGTTGTTTTAAAGTCTCTATTTTATCTTCATCTGTATATATAAATTCTACATCTGGTTTTTCATTAATTCTTTTTACAACTTCATACAAAGAAAACTCTGGCAATAAGTCATCATGGTCTAAAAGCCCAATATAATCTCCTGTTGCTAATTTAAGTGCTTCATTTGTATTCCCAGAGATTCCTTTATTTTCACCAATTATACTATATACAATTCTTTTATCATCTAAATATTTATTTATAAACTTAATAGGTTCTGGACTTCCATCAGCTAAGCATAACTCCCAATTTGAATATGTTTGATTTTTTAAACTCTCAACTAATTCATCAAAAAATTTTTCAGGTGTATTGTATAATGGAACTAATATACTTATTTT
>CAYZMV010000129.1:0-2906 GCA_964479635.1 uncultured Clostridium sp.
ATCATTACAATTATAATATTAATTTTATTTATGTTTATAACAAATTTTACAGCCTCTGTAACTAGGGCGTGTTTTATGAGTATAATCATTTTATGTGCAAATCTTTTACATAGAAAACAAGATTTTTATACAAGTATATCACTTTCGTTATTAATTATTTTAATAATAAATCCATTTTCTATTAATGAAATAGGTCTCGAACTTTCGTATTTAGGCACAATAGGAATTATATTATTTAATAAAAATGTTGAAAAAATTTTAAACAAAATAAAAATAAATAGTAAAATATCAAAAATTTTATCGGTTACAATATCTGCTCAGATAATGATAATGCCTATAATGGCACTTAAATTTAATAATATTTCATTAACATTTTTTATTTCAAATATTTTGGCAACTCCATTTTTAGGAATAAATATAATATTAGGATTTATCACAGTCATTGTATCTCTGATTTCTTTTTCCTTAGCAAAAATGTTTGCAATACCGTTAAACTTAAGCCTTAAAGCATTAATAATTATTTCTAGCCTTACTGCAAAACTTCCATTAAGCAATATCATAGTCAAAACACCATATTTAATTTCAATAATATTTCTATATTGTACAGTTTTTATATTCAATTACATTTTTAGCTTATACAATTCAAAAACAAATTTAAGATTATTTCAAAAAAAATTATTAAAAAGAAAAAACATAAAAACTTTTGTAACAAGTTTAATAATTATTATCATTTTATTCAATGTGTGTTCATATTCTTATAAGCTAATTTCAAAAGACCTAAAAATATATTTTATTGATGTAGGACAAGGAGATTCATCCTTAATTGTTACACCAAACAATAAAAAAATATTAGTAGATGGAGGAGAAGGAAAAACAGATGTACTTTTATCTTACTTATTAGATAGAAGAATAAAATCGATTGATTATGTAATGATTTCACACTTTGATAGTGATCACTGTAATGGATTAATAGATGTAATTCAAAAGTTAAAAGTAAAAAATATTTTAATATCTAAACAGGCATATTTTTGTGATGAATATAAAAATATTGCAAACATCATAAATTCTAAAAAAATTAAAGTAACTTTTGTAAAACAAGGGGATAAATTAACTATTGATAAAAATGTGGACTTAGAGATATTTTATCCACCTAAAAATTTACAATATGATGATTTAAATAACAATTCAATAGTTGCAAAACTTGAATATAACAAATTTTCAATGCTATTTACAGGAGATATAGAAAAGTCAGAACAAAACATATTGAAAAAATTTTCTGCAAATGATTTAAAAAGCACTATTATAAAAATAGCACATCACGGTTCAAAAACATCATCAAGTGAGGAATTTATTAAAACAGTAAAACCCAAAATTGCATTGATAGGAGTAGGAGAAAACAATAAATTTGGACATCCAAATGCAGAAGTTATGCAAAGATTGAAAAATATAAATTGTGAAATATATAGAACGGATGAAATGGGAGAAATAGAAATTAGAGTAAATAAAAAAGGAAAAATATTAATAAATAAAATGTTAAACTAATGCAACTAAAAATAGTTGCAAACTAAAAAATAAAGGAGTATAATATATGAGTAAGAAAGATAAACTAATAGAAAAATTAAAATCTAAACCAAAAGATTTTACATATGATGAATTAAAGACATTATTAAATTATTTAGGATTTTATGAATATAACAAAGGAAAAACATCTGGTTCGAGAGTGAAATTTTTGAATGCAAATGATGTGAAAATTGTGTTACATAAACCGCATCCAAGCAATATACTTAAACCATATCAAATAAAAGATGCTATTGAAATTTTAGAAAAAGGAGGGCTAATATAATGAGTAATATAATGAAATATAAAGGATATTGGGCAGAAATAAAATATAGCGATGAAGATGAATGCTTTTGTGGGAAAATAGAAGGATTAAAAAAAGATTTAATTTCTTTTGAGGGAGAGAATGTAAAAGAGTTAAAGAAGGATTTTAAAGAAGCAATTGATTCATATTTACAAATTTGCAAAGAAACAAATACAACTCCCGAAAAACAATGTAAAGGTTCATTAAATGTTAGACTAGGAGTAGAACTTCATAATAAAGCAAAAATGAAATCAATTGAAAAAAATATTAGTATTAATGAATTAATAAAAGAAGCAGTTAGCCTATATTTAAAAACAAATTAAAATAAATAATTGTATATTTTGTCTAAATGTTGGAGAGAATAAAATTGGTGATTTTAAATGAAAAAATATACAATTATAGTTATAATAACCATTGGTATGATTTTAGGATTTTTAACAGGAATATATCTATATAGAATAAATAAAATAAACAATGAGCAAAAAGAATATGTGGCAGAAGGAATAGAAGATGAATGTACAGTGCTAGGTGAGCTTGATGCTAATGAAATAGAAAATTTAATTACCACAAATAATGATGAAGAAAAAACTTCTCCAAATTGTGTAATAACATTAAAAGTGTACTATGAAAAATGTGGGCATTTAATTGAAACCAAAAAAAACATTGAAAAAACTGAAGTAAACCTGACAGAAGAAGAGTTAAAACAAAGATTTAGTGATTGGGAATTGCAAAAATTTACACCCACAGAAATAATTTTATATAAAGAAGAACAAGAATTTTGTAATGAACACTATCTTTTAAAAGAAAAAGATGGATATATTACAATATATAAATTAGATGAAAATGAAAACCCTAAATTGTTAAACACAACAGAAATACCTACAGAATATCTTGCCGAAGAAGATTTAGAACAAATTAGAAATGGAATTAAGGTTTATACAGATAAAGAACTCAATAAAACACTTGAAGACTTTGAATAAATAAAGAATAAATAAAAGCCCGTTTAGGTAATAAAACTAAACGGGCTTTTTAATTTTTATTTTTC
>CAYZMV010000130.1:0-2890 GCA_964479635.1 uncultured Clostridium sp.
TTTATAATTGGCATAATACAAATTCCTATTACTATTATTACTCCTACAATTCCAACTGCATTTTTTAATATCGTTCCACATCCTAATACTGTATCAACTGCATCTCCTAATACTTTCCCCACTACTGGTATTGCACTACTCACTATTGCTTTAGTTGTTTTAGATGCTACTCCATCCACTCCATTTGAAAGAGCTCCTTCTAATGATATTACTGTTACAAATATTGTTAATAATACTCCTAAAGAATTTACTATTCCTGATTTTAGAAATTTGCTTATTTTATCTATTTGTACTTGATCTGAAATTTTTGATATTACACACATACTAGTAACTACTAGCACTATTGGAATTATTATGCTTTGTATTATATTTCCTAAAAAATTTATCATAAATAATATTATCGGTTCTAAAACACTACTTGTTGTTATACTTCCTGTAAATAATAGTAAATTTATTAGAAGTGGTACTAACATATTCATAAATCCTACAAGATTTACTGTTGATTCTCTTACTATATTTACTACATCTGATACATTTTTCATTATTATCGTTACAATTAATATGTATTGAACATAATATATTATTTTTGATATGTTTGAATTTTCTAAGTTATCGCTTATTGATTTTAAAATACTATGTATTAATATAATAGATAATATTCTTACTAACGAAACTATTGTCGTTTTTACTTCTTGACCTAATAAATTTAATATTTTTTTATATATACTACTATTATCTACTTTCCCTTGTATTGCATTATTTAGGATGTCTTTTAGATTCATATCTTCAAAGAAATCTCCAGTGTATTCCTCAGCATCTTCTAAGAACTCATTTACACCAAATGTTTCTTGTTGTTCTGCAATCGTTTCTTCATTTGTTGCATAAACATTTATACTTAATGATATTATTAAACTCAAGCATATCAATAGTATTTTTTTCATTAGTGCTCCTTTGATTAAGGTAATATTTTAATAATTAATTCTAGCAAATTTGATATTATAGGAATTGACATAGCTATTATTATTATTTTGCTTCCAATTTCTATTTTACTTGCTATTGCTTTTTCTCCTGCATCTTGACATATACTGACTGCAAATTCTGCCAAAAATGCAATTCCAGTTATTTTTAGTAATAATCCTAAAAATTGACTATTTATATTTGTTTTATTCGCTATATTTTGAATTAGTCCTACAATTCCTGTTAGCTTGTCCAAGACTAATATTAAAATTAATGCTCCTGCTAATATACTTACATATATCGTAAATTCTGGTCTATATTGTTTTAATATTATTACTATTATTAAAGCAACAAAAGCAACTCCTATTATTTTAATGACTTCCATATTTACTAACATTCCTTCCTGAAGGCACAAATCAGAATGAATATTTTCCAATTTATGGATATTCTTCAATCTTTTCATCCTTTACAGTCCAAATACTGTTCTTACAGTTGTAAACAATTCACTTATTTGCTTAATTACCATAGTTAATACTATTATTAGTCCTGCAAGGGTTGTCATCATAGCTTGATCTTCTCTTCCTGCTCGAACTAAAACTTGATATAAAACTGCAACTAAAATTCCTATTGCTGCTATTTTAAATAATAGGCTTATATCCATTTGCACCCCTCCTAAAATAGTATTACTATAATGGTTAATCCAATTGTAGGTATAAGTTTTCTATATAATTTTTCATTTTTTTCTCTTTCTTGCTCTGCCTGTTCAATTTGTTTTTGAAGGAATTCTTCTGTTATATCTATTTGACTTATTTGACCCTCTATATCTGTTTGTCCGTAGTAATTTAGATAACATCTTTATTGTTTGCTTATCTTCACTTGTTAAATTATTATTACTCTCATCTACCGCATTCTCCCATGCTATACTTGCCGGTTCTGTTTTCATTTTGTCCATTGCTTTTTCAAAAATTTCGCCTACGTTATTTTTCATAGTTTTAGAAATTTCGTAAAAAACCTCTCCTATTGGTTCATATGTAAATTTTATTTTTGATTTGAATATGTTTAAAGCATTTTTCATATCTTTTAATTCATTGACTCTATCAACATATTTTTTTGATAGAAGTCGTCCTATTGCTATTGAGGCTAAAAATATAAATACAAAAAGTATGTACTTTATTATATGCATCTCAATTCCTCCTTAGAACTATTTATATAAAAATAATTTTTTCAATTTGTTTGCTTTCTATCAATTCATTTACTTCTGGATTTTTTCGTATATCTTCCATATTTTTTCCGTGCATTGTAAAAATTCCTTTTACTCCAGAAAGCATTGCTTCTTTTATTGCTTTTACATCTTCTTTTGAACCTATTTCATCACAAGCTATAACTTGCGGTGACATCGAACGTATCAACATTTTCATTCCTGTTGCTTTACTTACATTTCCTACCACATCTGTCCTTATACCTACATCATTTTGCGGAACCCCTCTATATGATGCAGCAATTTCTCCTCTTTCATCAACAACCCCACAAGTTTGTCCTGGGAATTCAAGTTCTGGTATTCCGGTTACTTATAACTCTTATAATATCTCTCAATAATGTTGTTTTTCCCTTCCCTGGTGGAGATACAATTAATGTATTATGAATTGTTCTTGTTTCCATATCTATTACTTGACCTATAACATTATTGCTACACCCAAATATCTCCCTCGCAATTCTAAAGTTCAAACTTGTTACATATTTCATATTTATTACATTGTCATTTTCTGTAACAACTGTTCCTGATATTCCTATTCTATGTCCGCCTTTTATTGTTAAAAATCCTTCGCATAGTTGTTTTTTGTATGCATATATTGAATTTTCACATAATTTCTCTAATGTCTGTAATATTTCGGATTGTTCTACTATATAATCTATTGGTATATCACCATTTCGT
>CAYZMV010000131.1:0-2777 GCA_964479635.1 uncultured Clostridium sp.
AAAAAGTATTCTAAAAACGTTAAACAAATATTATGTTTCTGATTTAGGAGTTAAGAAAATAAAAACGAATAGTAAGGAAATAAACTATTCTGTGGCATTAGAAAGTATAGTTTATAATGATTTACTGGTCAAAGGATATGAAGTATATATTGGAAAAACAAAAAAAGGCGAAGTAGATTTTGTCGCAACAAAAAATAAAGATTTTAAATATATACAAGTTTGCTATAAATTAACATCAGAGGAAACAAAACAAAGAGAATTTGGGGCATATAAAGGAATAGAAGATTCATATCCAAAATATGTTATATCTTTAGATGATGAAGATTACTCAAGGGATGGAATTAAACATATTAATATATTTGATTTTTTAATGAATGATAATTTTTAAGAAAGTAGGATTTAGGGGTTTATCCCCTAAATTCTACTTTCTTTATTGAAAACAAGAAAATAATGTCAATTTACAAAAAAGACTGTACTTTTTTGTAAATAACAATTATAATAAAAGTATGTTTATAAAAATGGATGGAGGAACATTAATGTCTGATAATATAAAAGAAGAATGTGGTGTTTTTGGAATATATTCAAAACAACCAGAAAAATTAGCATATACAACGTGCGTAGGATTATCTGGACTCCAACATAGAGGAGAAGAGAGCTGTCGGAATTGCTGTGAATACAGATGGAGTAATTTCATATCACAAAGATCAAGGATTAGTATCAGAAGTATTTACTAATGAAGTATTAGACAGTTTGCCAGCAGGTAATATGTCTATAGGACACGTAAGGTATTCAACTACAGGGGTATCAAAAAAAGAAAATGCTCAACCAATGGTTATAAGGCATAAAAAAGGTAATTTAGCAGTAGCACATAATGGAAATATAATAAATGCATTAGATTTAAAACAAAAATTAGAAGATCACGGAGCAATATTCACAACAACAAGTGATACAGAAGTAATCTGTCACATTATAGTAAGAGAGAGATTGAAGGCAAAATCTACGGAAGAAGCAGTAGCAAATACAATGAAAGTATTAAAAGGTGCATACTCATTAGTTATAATGTCACCACAAAAATTAATAGCTGTAAGAGATCCTCAGGGATTTAGGCCATTATGTATGGGAAGATTAGGAGAAGATATTATATTTGCATCTGAAAGTTGTGCATTAGATATATGTGGGGCAGAATTTATAAGAGATGTAAAACCAGGAGAAATAGTTGTCGTAAAAGATGGTAATATAGAATCAATAGAGTATGACACTCAAGAAAAAAAAGGAATGTGTGCATTTGAATATATATATATATCAAGACCAGATTCAATATTAGAGGGAATGAGTGTACACGAATTTAGAGAAAAAGCAGGAAGATATTTAGCAAGACAAAATCCAGTAGATGCAGATATAGTAGCTGCTGTGCCAGATTCAGGTATAGATGCAGCACTTGGTTATTCAAAGGAATCAAACATACCTTATGATTTAGTATTTACTAAAAGCAGATATATAGGAAGAACATTTATACAAAATACTCAAAACAAAAGAAAAAAGCTAGTAGCACTAAAATTAAATCCTTTAAAGAATAGTATTAAAAATAAAAGAATAGTATTAATAGATGATTCTATCGTTAGAGGAACTACATTAATAGGAATAGTAAAAACACTTAAAAAATTAGGCGCAAAAGAAGTACATTTAAGAGTTGCCGCTCCAGCATTTAAAGACATTTGTTATTTTGGAGTGGATATAGATAATAAAGAGACATTAATTGCAAATGGCAGAACGGTAGAAGAAATAAGACAAATTATAGGTGCAGATACATTAGAATATTTAAGTATAAAAAATTTAAAGGAAATAGTAAAAGATTGTAATATGACAGATTTTTGCATTGGATGTTTTACAGGTAAATATCCAATAAAAGTACCTAAAGAAATTAAAAAAGATAGATTTGAAGAAAAAATAAATAATAAAAACTAAAGGATATTAAAATAGGAGGTAACACTATGGGATGTAATTGTGAGAACCATAAAGAAAATGAAGAACTTCAAGAAATTTTACAAACTTATACAAATGATAAAAGCAATTTAATACAAATATTAAATGATGTACAGGAAAAGTATGGATATATTCCTGAGTTTGCACAGAAAGGAATTTCTGAATATTTAGGATTATCAATGGCAGAAGTTTATGGAGTAATTACATTTTATGCAAGATTTACTCTAAAACCAAAAGGAAAATATAATGTAGCAGTTTGCTTAGGAACAGCTTGTTTTGTTAAGGGATCAGAAAAAATTTTAGACAGATTAAAACAAAAATTAGGAATAGATGTTGGCGAAACAACAAAAGATGGAAAATTTTCTATAGAAGAAACAAGATGTCTAGGTGCGTGTGGCTTAGCACCAGTATTTACTGTGAATGGAGAGGTTTATGGCAAGGCTACACCAGAATTACTTGACAAAGTTATTGATGAATATATGAGTAAGGAGGATTAATTTAATATGAAAACTCTAGAAGAAATAAAACAAATTAGAGAAGAAAAAAGAAAAGAATTAGATTTGCGTGTTAACTTAAAAGCAAATACTAGAGAAAAACATATTTTAGTATGTCACGGCACAGGTTGTACATCTTCTAAATCACCTAAAATTATAGAAAATTTTAGAAGAATATTAAAAGAAAAGAAAATAGAAAATGTAAGAGTCGTTCAAACTGGATGCTTAGGACGATGTGCAAAAGGACCACTAGTTCTAAGTCGACCAGAAGATACATTTAATGATATGGTAATACCAGAA
>CAYZMV010000132.1:0-1253 GCA_964479635.1 uncultured Clostridium sp.
CAGATATAGATAAATGTGCTGAACTGATAAAAAATGTATTAAAATACATAAATAAAGATTCTATGGAATTTAACGGAGTAATATATGGCGGATTTTTTAAAACAACAAATGGAATAAAATTTGTTGAATTTAATGCCAGATTTGGCGACCCAGAAGCCTTAAATGTATTAAATTCTCTAGACACACCATTTACAGAAGTAATGGAAAATATATTTGATAGAACACTAAGTAATGATAATTGTAAATTTAAAAATAATTGTACATTTACAGTGTATATTGTAACAAAAGAATATGCAATAAAAAAGAGAAAAGAACCGTTAGTATTTAAATTTAATAAAGAAGAAATAGAAAAACAGGGAGTAAAAGTATATTTTGCAAATACCAAAAATATTGAAAAAAATATATATTCATCGGTAAGCAATTCAAGATTAATAGGGCTTACATCAACTGGAAACACTTTGGATGAAGCGAAGAATAAAGTATATAATTCAATGGAAGGAAACCTTGATAGTGCATTGGATGTTAGAAAAGATATTGGAAATATATATGAACATTAAAAATGTATTTGGGATTATCCCAAATACATTTTTTAATTTATATTGGACTTTGTTTTATCTATAATGTTTTCACCTATATCATAAGATTTTTCTTCTTCCATATATTTACTGACTGCAGAGTCAACAATATTTATATATGACAAATGTTTATCATAATCAAACTGCTCATCATAATTTTCTACAGTTCTAAAAAACAATGGAGATAATGCAACAATTTTATCGTAGTTAAGTTCGGTTTCATCAGATTTTTCAGTTTTTGAATAAATAATTTGAATGGTATTATTAAAATAATCATTAGAAATAGCCATATTTTGTGGAAGTAGTAAGTTAAAATAACTAATTATTGAATATCTCTTTATTTCATCAATATTTTTATATTCATCATAAGACAAAGTATTTTTTGACATATCTATTTTAGGCTTTGGTAATTCATTTAAATATGTTGGTGAATAATTTAAATATGTAGCATTTAATA
This sequence comes from uncultured Clostridium sp., assembly GCA_964479635.1. GTDB lineage: Bacteria > Bacillota > Clostridia > TANB77 > CAG-508 > CAG-452. The sequence goes on from CAYZMV010000132.1 coordinate 1,033, forward strand.
TTAATTCCTTATATTTATCGTTAAATTTTATATTACTGTTTTTATAAACCCATTTAAACATTTCATCAATACTATTTGGAGAGTTGGAAATAGAAACAAGAGAAGCATACGCACTTGCCTGAATAGATAAAGATGAAAAAGATGTATTATCATATTCTTCTATTAATTCTTTAGCATCATCAGTTTTTGGTTCAACTCTAGCTATAGACTGTAAAAACTCA
>CAYZMV010000132.1:1263-2744 GCA_964479635.1 uncultured Clostridium sp.
AACGCTTTATTTCTGTTTGATGTTTAATAAAATCATCTATAGAATATTTATCATTAATAGAATATTTTTGTTCCCAATCATTTAAATATTGTTGTAACTCTTTAATTGTACCATTTTTTTTAGTTATATCAACAAGGTCACAAAATGCTTCTTCTTGCTTGAAAGCATTTTGTCTTATGTTTTTTTCACTTGTATTATATTTTATTCTTTTTTGATACATATCTAAAAAACACGATATAGGATATTTATTTTCCCATTTTTTTATTTTACTTTTAAGTAAATCATAATCGTTCGTATCCCTTATTAATCTATATAACTCTCGCATTGCTTTCGATTGTTTTTCTATTTTTTTTGCTTCATTTAATTTTAACTGGCTTAAAATATATTGAGTAACGGTAGAGTAATATTGATTAAGCAAAAATTCAATTCTTTTTTTAAAATCAGATTTAGAAGAAGTACTAGGTCTATCCAAAAGTGTTTTATATTTAGCTTTCCACGATGCAATTCTTGCATCTAACAAATCTATATCTTGTAATTGCATAGCTTCAGCAATTATTTGACAAAGTTCATTATATGCAGTATCTTCTAATTTTTTTAAATCCTCACTACTAATATCTTTAGAATTACTCATAATTTCCCTCCAAGAATATATATTTATTATATCATAATGTATAGAAAAAATAAAATTAATTATTTCAAAAGGTTACAATATATGATAAAATATAGTAAATTACGATTCAAAAAATAGGAGAAAATATGGAAATAATTATTGGTAAAACAGCAGGATTTTGTTTCGGAGTTGCAAATGCCGTAAATAAAACGAGTGAATTATTAAGCCAAAATAAAAATATATATTGTTTAGGGGAACTAGTACATAATAGGCAAGTTACAAATGAATTAGAAGAAAAAGGACTTAATATTATAGAAGATATTTCACAAGCAAAAAATAGTGTAATAATAAGGGCACATGGTGAGCCAGAAGAAACATATATTAAAGCAAAAGATATGGGATTAAACATTATAGATTTAACGTGTCCAAAAGTTATAAACATACATAAAATTGCAAGTAAGTATGCTAAGGATGGATATTATATATTTTTGGCTGGAAATAATATCCATCCAGAAACCATAGGAACAATTAGTTATTGTGGTAAAAATTCATATATAATTGAAAATGAAGAAGATATTAAAAAAGCATTACGAAGTATGTATTTGTCTAAATTATCAAAATTACTTGTTATATCTCAAACTACATTTAATTTAGATAAATTTAATAAGTTTGTCCAAATTATTCAAGAAGAAATAAAGAATAAAAATATAGAATTAGAAATAAAAACGACAATATGCAATGCAACAAAATCAAGGCAAGAAGAAACTGAAAAAATTTCATTACAAGCAGATACAATGAAAATAATAGGAGGAAAAAATAGATCTAATACAAATAAAAAATATGAAAATGACCAAAAAAAAAGTGAGAAAAG
>CAYZMV010000133.1:0-255 GCA_964479635.1 uncultured Clostridium sp.
AAATGGCATATCTTCAACTGGCAATATTCTCGAAATAACTCCCTTGTTTCCGTGACGTCCAGACATCTTGTCTCCAACTGATATTTTTCTCTTTTGAGCAATATATACTCTTATTACTTCATTAACGCCCGGTCCGAGTTCATCAGAGTTTTCTCTGTTATATACTTTTATATCTACTATTGTTCCTGCTTCTCCGTGAGGTACTCTTAAAGATGTGTCTCTTACTTCTCTTGCTTTTTCACCAAATATGGCTCT
>CAYZMV010000133.1:316-2720 GCA_964479635.1 uncultured Clostridium sp.
CAATCTTTCTTCTGCTGATTATTCAGTCTCTCCTTTTGGTGTTACTTTTCCTACTAATATGTCACCCGGTCTTACTTCTGCCCCTATTCTTATAACTCCATTTTCGTCCAAGTCTTTTAGGTTTTCTTCACCTACATTTGGAATATCTCTTGTTATTTCCTCTGCTCCAAGCTTTGTATCTCTACATTCGCAGTCGTATTCTTCTATATGTATTGATGTATAAACATCTTCTTTTACTAATCGCTCACTTATAAGAACAGCATCCTCGTAGTTATATCCTTCCCAAGTTGTAAATGCTATAAGTACATTTTTGCCAAGTGCCATTTCTCCATTTTTTGTAGAAGGTCCATCTGCTATAACATCATTTGCCTTTACTTTTTCACCCTTTACAACTATTGGATGTTGATTTATACACGTTCCCCCATTTGTTCTTTTGAACTTGCGTAATCTATATGTATCTTTTTCGCCTGATTCAGTTCTTATAATGATTTCGTCTCCAGTAACCCTTTCAACAACACCATCATTTTTTGCAATTACCATAATTCCAGAATCTTTTGCTGCCCTATATTCTATACCTGTTCCAACTATTGGCGAATCTGTAATCATAAGAGGAACTGCTTGACGTTGCTCTAAGAATGGAATCATTGCTGCACCTACAGACACTAATTGTTTTGGCGATACATCCATATAGTCAACCTTATCTGCTTCTACTTCGGTTACTTCGTCTAAGTATCTTACTCTTATCATTTTATTTTTAAACTTTCCGTCTTTAGTCATAGGTTCTGTTGCTTGGGCAATTATGTATTCGTCTTCTTCATCTGCTGTCATATATCTAACTTCATCTGTAACTTTGTGTGTTTTTGGATCTACTTTTCTGTATGGTGTTTCTATAAATCCATATTCATTAATTACTGCAAATGTTGAAAGTGCAGATATTAATCCAATGTTTGGTCCTTCTGGTGATTCTATTGGGCATAATCTTCCATAGTGTGTATAATGTACGTCTCTTACTTCAAATCCTGCTCTTTCTCTAGAAAGTCCTCCAGGTCCTAATGCTGAAATTCTTCTTTTATGTGTTAATTCTGATAATGGATTTGTTTGATCCATAAATTGTGATAATTGTGAACTTCCAAAAAATTCTCTTATTGAAGATGTTATTGGTTTTGTGTTTATTAATGTTTGTGGTGTTATAACATCTAAGTCTTGTATTGTCATTCTTTCACGAACAACTCTTTCAAGTCTTGTAAGACCAATTCTAAATTGGTTTTGTAATAATTCTCCAACACATCTTATACGTCTATTTCCTAAATGGTCAATATCGTCAACTTTTCCTAGTCCATATTGTAGGTTTAATAAATAGTTTATTGATGCTATCATATCTTCTGTTACAATATGCTTTGGAACTAATTCTTCTTTTCTTGCTTCTATGACCTTTTTTAAATCTTTTTTGTCTGTATTTTCTAGTATATTTTTTAGTATTTCATAATTTACTAATTCTTTAATCTTAATGCCTAGTTTTTCTATATCAACATATTCCTTTATATCTACTGTTCCATTTCCTATTACTCTAACTTTTTTATCTTCAATTTTTACATCAACAATATTTATTCCTGAATCTTGTATCTTTTTTGCTACCTCTTTAGATATAACTGTATCTTTTTCAACTAATATTTCACCAGTTTCGCTATTTAAAATATCATTGTATGCAACTTGACCTGCTATTCTTGATGCTAAATTCAATTTTTTATTAAATTTATATCTTCCTACTTTTGCTAAATCATATCTTCTTGGATCAAAGAATAGATTATTAAATAGATTCCTTGCAGCATCAACTGTTGGAAGTTCTCCTGGTCTTAGTTTTTTATAAATTTCAACGATTGCTTCTTCACTTGTTTTTACGGTATCTTTTGCGATTGTTGCTAGAATTTGCTCATCTTCTCCAAATACATCTATTATTTGTTCATCCGTAACTAATCCTAATGCTCTTAAAAGAACTGTTACAGGCAATTTTCTTGTTCTATCGATTCTTACATAGAATATGTCGTTATTATCTGTTTCATATTCTAGCCAAGCTCCTCTTATTGGCATAACCGTAGCCTTGTATAGTTTCTTTCCTGTTTTATCATAGTCTGATTCGTAGTAACATCCCGGCGAACGTACTAATTGGCTAACTACAACCCTTTCTGCACCATTAATGATAAATGTACCACTATCTGTCAGTAATGGAAAATCTCCTAGGTAAATTTCTTGTTCTTTAATTTCTCCAGTTTCACGATTAATAAGCCTTACTTTTACGTGTAATCTTGTTGAGTAAGTTGCATCTCTTTCTTTGGCTTCTTCCAAAGAATATTTGGTTTTGTCCTCCATATAATAATCGAAAAATTCAAGAACTAAATTACAAGAA
>CAYZMV010000134.1:0-1707 GCA_964479635.1 uncultured Clostridium sp.
ATGTATCTGAAAACTCAGAATTTACAACATCTTCTGATGATGAGTTACCGTTCTAGAGATTAGAGGTTAGAAGTTAGAGATTAGAGATTATTAAAAATAAGCATTTAAAATAAAAAGTTAAAATTACAAAATTGCTTTGCAATTTTGGAAGGGGGTAAAAGATTAATGTCAGATAAAAAACAAAACTCTAAAAATAATAGAAGAAAAAACAATAATGATGATGATTTTAATCCAAGATTTAGAAAAATAAGAAAAAAAGTATGTGTAATGTGTAGTAATAAAGATTTTGTATTAGATTATAAAAATGCAGATCAGTTGAAAAAATTTATAAATGAAAAAGGTAAAATATTACCAAGAAGAGCAACTGGTGCGTGTGCTAAACACCAAAGAGATATTACACAAGCTATAAAAAGAGCAAGACATATAGCTATTTTACCATATACACAAAATTAATAAGAAGAACAGATATATTCTGTTCTTTTTATTATAGACATAGGAGGTATTCTAATTGAAAATTACTGATATAAAAACACTAGAGAGTATAGCAAGAAGAGTGAGAATTGGAATAATTGAAGGAGTATATAATGCAAAATCGGGACATCCGGGAGGATCACTTTCAGTAGCAGATATATTAACTGTATTATATTTTAATCAAATGAATATAGATGAAAAAAATCCAAATGCGGTTTCAAGAGATAGATTGGTTTTATCAAAAGGACACGTAGCCCCTGCATTATATAGCGTTTTAGCAGAAAAGGGATATTTTGAACGAGAAGAATTAAAAAATTTAAGAAAGTTAGACGGAATATTACAAGGACATCCTGATATGCACAAAGTACCGGGAGTAGATATGTCAACAGGTTCACTTCGGACAAGGCTTATCTATTGCAAATGGTATGGCACTGGCATCAAAACTAAATAATGAAGGCATTAGAGTATATTGTATATGTGGAGATGGAGAACTTCAAGAAGGTCAGATATGGGAGGCAGCAATGACATCTAGTCATTACAAATTAGATAATGTATGTCTTGTTATTGATAATAATAATTTGCAAATAGATGGAAAAGTAGACGAAGTAATGAGTATTTACCCATTAGATAAAAAATTTAGAAGTTTTGGATTTGCAGTAATTAACATAGATGGCCACAATATGAAGCAAATAATAAACGCATTTAATGAAGCAAAAGAAATAAAAGGAAGGCCTACAGTAATAATTGCTAAAACTATAAAAGGAAAAGGTGTATCATTTATGGAAAATGTGGCTGATTGGCACGGAAAAGCGCCAAAAGAGGAAGAATATAAATTGGCAATGGAGGAATTACAATGATGGATATACATTATGATTTAAAAAATGTTAAAGCAACAAGGCAAAGCTATGGAGAAAAACTGGCGGAATTAGGAGAAAAAAATAAAGAAATAGTTGTTTTAGATGCTGATCTTTCGGGAGCAACAAAAACATCATTATTTGCTAAAAAATTTCCGGAAAGATTTTTTGATATGGGAATTTCAGAACAGGATATGATGTCAACAGCAGCGGGACTTGCTACATTTGGAAAAATACCGTTTGTTAGTTCATTTGCAATGTTTGCTTGTGGAAGGGCGTATGATCAAATAAGAAATAGCATAGCATATCCAAATTTAAATGTAAAAATATGTGCTTCACACGCAGGAGTTACAGTAGGAGAAGATGGTGCAACACATCAAAT
>CAYZMV010000134.1:1717-2667 GCA_964479635.1 uncultured Clostridium sp.
TCAAATGCTTGAAGATTTAGCAATGATGAGAGGAATACCAAATATGTGTGTTATGTGTACATCAGATGATATTGAAACAAAATGGGCTGTAGAAGAAATTTCTAAGAGAAAATGTCCTGTTTATTTGAGACTATGTAGATATGCTACTCCTATAATTTATAACGAGGAACAGAAATTTGAATTTGGAAAAGGAGTTCAAATAGGAGAGGGTACAGATGCTACTGTATTTGCAACTGGAGTAACTGTTGCAGAAGCTATAAAAGCACAAGAGGAACTTTCAAAAGAGGGAATAGATATAAGGGTAGTAGATATGCATACCATAAAACCAATAGATGAGGAATTGGTTGTAAAATGTGCAAAAGAAACTAAAAAGCTTATATCTATTGAAGATCACAGTATAATAAATGGATTAGGCAGTGCTATTTCTGATGTTTTGTCAGAAAAATATCCATACAAACTTATCAGAATGGGAATTAAAGATAGATTTGGTACATCTGCATCTGCAAGTGAATTGTTAAAATATTTTGAACTAACATCAGAAGATATTATAAAAATAGTGAAGAGTTAAAAACAAAAAATGACAAATATATTACTCAAATGTTATCAAAATGTTACAGAAATATTAAATTTATATGATATTTAGAAAATAATATTGCAATTATTCCATATTATTATTATAATAATTATATATCATAATAATTAAAAAACTGAGGTAACTATATGATAGAATTTAAAAATGTATATAAAAAATATTCAACAGGGACAGAAGCTGTAAATAATGCAACTTTTAAAATAGAAAAAGGTGAGTTTGCATTTTTGGTAGGGGCTTCAGGGTCTGGAAAATCAACAATTATAAAACTTATATTAAAAGAAGAGGAACCAACTTCTGGTAATATAATAATTAATGGTAAAGATACTACTTTTTTAAAACCTAAAAAGATACCATATTT
>CAYZMV010000135.1:0-2619 GCA_964479635.1 uncultured Clostridium sp.
AAATATAGAATATATTTTAAGAGGATATGAAAATTTAGATAAAAAATTAAATAAACTTGGTGCAAAAATTATTATAACATAAAATGAGAAATGCCTCTCAAACATTGTAGAGGGACATTCCTCAAGCTATGGGGAATGCATAATAAGCAGGGGGAATACCTATGAAAAAATCGAAAGGACAATCTGTAGATTTATTATATATGAACAATACAGAACCAAATAAAAAATCAAAAAATAAAACCTCAAAAACTAAAAAAAGCAGAACAAAAAAAGGGCAAAACGATAAAATTCAAACAATAGATTTAGATAACGAAATAATAATAGGTCTAACTCCTAAAAAAGAAGAACCAAACAAGAAAGAACAAAATAAAAAAAGACAAAGAACAAAACAACAAAAAACAAAAGGAAAACAAACACAAAAAAAGAATAATAATAAAAGTGGTACAAATAAAAAAATAGAAAAAGATAAAAGTCCAAAAAAGAAAAGAAAATTAAAGATTGTGAAATGGATTACAATAATAGTATTATTTTTAACAGTAATAATATTATTTATGATGTCAAGCCTATTCAATATAAAGCAAATAGTAGTTATAAATAATAGCAAAGTTTCAACAGAAGAAATTATAGCATTATCACAATTAACTATAAATACAAATATGTTTAAAACATTAAATGAAACAATAAGAAATAACATTAAAGAAAATGCATATATAGAAGATGTCAAAATCACAAAAAATCTCAACGGAACAATTACTATTGATATAAAAGAAAGAGTTCCAACATACATATTACAATTAGAGAATAATTATGCCTATATAAACAATCAGGGATATATTTTAGAAGTATCAGAAAATCCATTACAACTTCCAATAATCACTGGATTTGCTATGCCAGAAGAAGAAATAAATGTTGGAAACAGATTAATAGTTGAGGATTTAAATAAATTAGATGACATAATTGAAATAATGGAAGCATCAAAAAATACTCCTTTAGAGAATATCATTACGCAAATAGATATTTCAGATGATACAGATTATAAATTAACAGTAGCAAGTGAAGAAAAAATAATAAGATTTGGAGATATAACAAATGCAAAAATCAAATTGCAAATGGCAGGTAAAGTAATGAGTAACGAAAAATCAAAAAAGGGAGAAATATATTTTCAAGAAAATGCAAAAAGGGCAATATTTAGGGAAGAAGTATAGAGGTGAAAATAGTGAGTAAAAATAAAGTTGCATTAATTATGCGGAATAGTTTGTATGATATTAACAATGGCTATTTGCATACAAATAAACACAATAGAATCTGCAACTAAAACAGTAGGGACTACATTAAAAGATAATAATGGATTAAGAGACGAACTATTGAGTGTGCAAGGTAACTATGAAAATTTATACAAACAATTAGAAGAAAAAAAGAAAACACTAGAATCAACAAGACAACTGGCAGCAAATAAAAATGAAAATGATTCAAAAAATGATACTGAAATAAAAAGAAATCAAGCACTATTAGGATTAACAGAAGTTTCGGGACAAGGAATAATAATAAGGTTAGATGAAAATAGAGATGTAAATAGCCAAGAAGTAATAAATATAAGTGGATATTTGGTACACGAGGAAGATTTATTATACATAGTAAATGAGTTATTCAATGCAGAGGCGGATGCAGTATCAATAAATGATCAAAGAATAGTAAATTCTACATCAATACTTTGTGATGGAAATATAATAAGAATAAATGGAAAAATGGTAGGAGTACCAATCGAAATAAAAGCAATAGGATACCCTGAAGCATTAGAACCTGCATTATCAAGACCGGGTGGATATTTGCAATTAATGGCAGATGAAGGAGTAGTAGTATCTGTAGAAAAAAGCGAAAATATAACTATACCAAAATACGAAGGAGTATATAGCTATGAATATTTATCAAGAGGTGATGAATAATTGAAAAAAGGACAAGTAACAATTACAATAACAATAGGCTTAGCTTTTTTAATACTTACAGCTGTTATATTTATACAATTTAAAACAATAAATCAAACAGATATAACCACATTAGAAAATATGAGAGAAGATGAACTTCGTACAGAAATCACCAGCTTAAAACAAAAAGTAGAAGCTCTAGAAAAAGAAATAGAAGAAACAGATGGCAAAATAGCGGAATATCAAAATGCAATTAATTCAAATAAAGAAGCATCAGAACTTTTAGTAAAAGAGTTAGAACAACAAAATAATATTTTGGGTAAAAATAATGTAAGAGGAAACGGGGTAATTGTAACATTAGCAGATACGAGGGCACAAAAAATTACGGCAGAAGATTTAAGAGAATTATTGAATGAGTTAAAAGAGGCAGGAGCAGAAGCAATTTCTATCAATGAGCAAAGAATAGTGTATGATTCATATATAGTAGATATAGGGGATGAATTTATAAGAATAAATGGAGAAGAAATGATAGTATCTCCTTATGAAGTAAAAGCAATAGGAAATCCAACGTATCTAGAAAGTGGGTTATCTAAAAAACAATATGGATACATAGATACAAAACTAGAAGAAGGAAAAGATGTAACATTACAAAGGAAAGACGATATAGAAATAAACAAATATACAGGAAATTTGAATT
>CAYZMV010000136.1:0-2616 GCA_964479635.1 uncultured Clostridium sp.
CTTAAAATATATGTTATTCCTAGGATTATATATGAGGTGTGTGCTCCAGATACTGAAAGCATATGTGATAAGTTGCTAATTTTAAAGTTTTGTATTATATCTTCTGGTATATCTGATTTGTCACCAATTAAGATACCAATTAATAATTTACCTGTTTCCTTTGGCAAAAGTTTATCTGCCGTGTTTATTATATAGTTTCTTATTCTATGGGATGCAATAAGAATAATGTTTAATTTGTTTTTTTGAATAACCTCTATATTTTCTGTTTTTAAACTACCATATATCTTTTTTGTTTTTAGATATTCTCTATAATCAAATCCTTTATAATTTCTTGCTGTACTTGGCATTATATATTCGCCACTTAATTCTATTAAGTCACCATATTGTAACTTTTCATAGTCATTTTTATTTGTAAATAAATAAAATTTTTTACCACGATATTTGCCGTCTTTAATTTTTATTGTGTATGTGTAGTTATATTCTTTTTCTACTGCATCACCGTATTACCACAGCTTTAGCTTTTATATTGTTTGGCACATTTTTATAAAAATTATCATATCTTGAGTTTAAATATAATAGATATGTATTTGAAATCAATGCAGACATTATAAACAGTATAACTCCGCTAGTTTTAAAAAATATTTTTATATATCTTATGAATTTATATTTATTGAAATTTAATTTACATATTATATATACTAAATATAACACAGGTAAAACAAAGGCTATACTTTGTTTAAAGTATAGCCCATATATAATACCTGTTAAATATCCGAATTATACATATTAAAATTGGTCTTTTAATATTTTATCACTCCAACTCTTCACAGAAATCCCCCTAATTTATTATTCTTCTTGCTGTATAATAATATTTGTTATAATATCCACTATTTATAGTATCTGTTTTTACTCCAGTTCGACTATTTGCCGAATGCACCATTTGTCCATTACCTATATAAATTCCAACATGGCCTACACTGCCCCCAGAGCCATTATTGAAAAATATTATATCCCCCGGAATCAGATTTTCTCTAGATACTACTGTTCCAGATCCCATCTGAGCTTGACAAGTTCTACCAAGCGAATATCCAAAAGATTTAAATACATAATATGTAAATCCCGAACAGTCAAAACCGGTAGATGGGCTTGATCCTCCATATTTATAATTATATCCTATATATTGTTTTGCAAATGAAACAATATCAGTTTTTGCAGAGGAATTTGAAGCTGTTGATTCGCTATTTTCTGTGTTTTGTGTACTTTCAGCTGTTGTAGTTTGTGTGTTAGTATCTGCTTGTGTAGTTACATTTCTTTTCGTATTAGAACTTCTGCTTGTAACATCTGATACTTGTTTATCTGATACTAGAGATTTTGATATATATCCTGTTTTATCTTGATATTGTATTTTATAAAAATCTCCTTCTTCTCCAATAATTGTCACTTTTGCATTTCTATAAAGTGTACCTATTACTTCTGAAGAAGTATTTGCCTCTTTTCTCATATTTGCAGAACTATTTACATTTACATATGCCGTTCTACTTTCAAAGTTACTTGACGTTTCACTATTTTCATTTGTTTCATTTTCTGCTGTTTTTTCATTAATTATAAAATATTTTCTTGCCCAACCTGTGTTTTTTTCATAAGTTATATTTACCCAATTATTCAATTCATAATTTATAGTTACTTCTTCATCTTTTTTTACATCTGCAATAACTTTTGCCGTAATTGATGGAATTGTATATATTTTTAAATCCGATTTTACCTTTTGTTTTTGTGTATTGTTTGTAATTTCTTCTGGTGTGGTTTCTGGTTCTTCTGGTTGTGCTTCTTCTGGTTGTGGTTCTACAGTTTCTTGTTTTGGTTCTTCCTCTGGTTTTTCTTCTACTTCTTCTGCTTCTACATATTTAGCAAATAAATATCCTTCATTATTATTATATTTTACCTTGTACCATTCTCCACTTTCTTCTAATATTTCCACTTCAGCCTTGTCTTTAATTGTGGTTATTGGATTACTTGTTTTAGACTGTTCTGCTCTTAATACTAATCCACTTGGAGCATTTACTATTCCCGTCCTTGCAAAAGCTACTGTTGTAAGTAGAATTATACTTCCTAATGTTATCAATGAAATTCTTGTCAATTTATTCATTAAAAATCTCTCCTTAATTTTTTCGTACTGAGTAATTATATAATTTTTAAGAATATTTGTCAAGTTAGCCCTATTATATCTAAAAAAAGAGATTGTAATTCACAATCCCTTTATAATTATGTTCATTTTAATTAATGCCTAAGCTAATTCAACTGTTGCACCTGCTTCTTCGAATTTTGCTTTTAATTCTTCAGCCTCTTCTTTAGCAACTCCTTCTTTTATTGTTTTAGGTGCTCCATCAACTAAATCTTTAGCTTCTTTTAAGCCTAATCCCGTTGCATCTCTAACAACCTTTATAACTGGTATTTTGTTTGGTCCAGCTTCTTTTAATACTACATTAAATGATGTTTTTTCTTCAGCTGCTGATCCTGCTTCACTTGCTCCACCAGCTACTGGTGCTGCTACAGCTGCTGCTGATACTCCATATTTTTCTTCTATTCCTTTTACTAATTCTGATAATTCAACAACTG
>CAYZMV010000137.1:0-2601 GCA_964479635.1 uncultured Clostridium sp.
TTTGAATTTTGAATATATAGGGGGATTTTAAATGATAGCAATAGCAATAATAATAGGATGTGTACTTGGTGCAATAATTGGAATGAACGTACCAAATATATCATATACATATTCAGGGTATCTAGCAATAGCAATAATTGCAGCTTTAGATTCAGTATTTGGAGGAATAACATCAGTGTTAAAAGGCAACTTTGATTTAAAAATATTTATTTCTGGATTTTTTGGAAATGCAATACTATCAATGCTATTAACGTGGCTGGGAGTTAAATTAAATGTAGATATTTATTTAGCAGCAATAGTAGTATTTGTAGGAAGAATGTTTACAAATTTAGCAATAATACGCAGATATTATATTGATAAATGGAGTAAAAAAGTAGCAAAAGACGGCACAAAGCATACTAATAAAGCAAAAACTATTAATAAAGATTGAACTAAGCAAAAAGGCATAGAAAAAGAATATTTGGACAATGGTTTATAAATCATTAATATCTTCTGTAGATTTATTAAGTCCAAATAATTTTTTCAATTTTTTTACAAAAGTTTGAACAAAAGAAAATGCATTTTTTGTATTATCAACTAACATAAGACCAGTATTAACATTTTCAAACAAATTTATTTCTCCATATTGTTTAATGTATGCTTTTTTCTCTTCTATAGTATTCATCATATTACAATAAAATTCGTTGTAATATGTGTATTCATCTGAAGAACCAATAATATTCTTAAAATTATAGAGTTTTTTCTTAAAATCTTTTATATCTGATAAATTTCTAATATTATTAAACTCATTCTTAAAGCATTTATCCATAATTAAGTTTTGAGTTTTAAAGAATAAAGTTTTAATATCCTTTTTAGTATCATTTATAAAATTAGTTAATAATTTTATAGTACTTGTTTTATCTGCATATTGTAATTCATTTGTAAAATAATTTAAGTCATTTTCTAGACTTAATAACTTATCAAAATTTTTTTCAATTTTTGAATATGCTTTTTTATCAGATTTTAATATAAATGTATTTTTAAAAACATCATTACTATTTAATGTACTATGATATAAAGGATATGTACCGGTAAAATACGACATTTGATTTATAAGGGCACATTCTAGAGGATAATAGTTAGGACTAATTGTATGTATGGAAATTCCATAATAAGTTTCATTCATAACATCTTGCATATTTGCTTCTGAAGCCATAAGCTGAACAGCAGCTTCATTGATAGCTAACCCAGTATTAGATAAGGTATTATATAATCCCATTCTAGATACACTATTATTAGCATCGCGAAGTTCTTGAATATAATGTATGCATTCGTGTACAGCAAATATGGACATCTCATCAAAAGTTGCATTTTCGTTAAAATATATAGAGTTGTCCTCATAAAAATATTTAGCACCAGAATAATCTGGAGGCATTTTAGCCACAAACATATTAAGCCTTGAAAGAGATTCAAACAAGTTACTTTTATTTAAATTATGTTCAGGAAAAGCAAGGCATAATTTACTTGCGACATTAATTGCAATAGTATTTACTTTTAAGGTATCTAGTTGACCAACTATTTCAATACCTTCTTTTTTTAATTTTGAATGAATACTCAATTAATTTAACTCCTTATTCTTTGGTATATAGATATTATATAATATAAAAGCGTAAAAAATATTTCATATATATTAAACTTATATTACATTTGTGTTACATTTATATTACAATATAATTTAAGAACAACAGATTCCAAAATTCTATTGAAAAAAATTTTTTATACTGATAAAATAAATAAAAATAAAAAGTTGAGGGAAATAAAAATGAAAAAATGTTTATTATTAGGAAATGGTGGAAGAGAAGCGGTTTTAGCAGAATATATAAGTAAGGGATACGAACTATATACTGTATGTCCTTATGAAAATCCTACTATAATAGAATATGTAAAAAAATCAAATGGAAAGTATATTATAGACGATCCATTTAATAAAGAAATTGTTAGTAATTTTATAAAAGAAAATAAAATTGACACCTGCCTAATTAGTAGTGATAATTTACTTAAAGATGGCTTAATAGATGTTGCGAAAGAGCTAGGGCTTAAAACATTTGGACCAACATCTAAAGGCGCAAAAATTGAGTGGAGTAAAACATATGCGTTAGATATTGTAGAAAAATTAGCTCCTGAAATGATAATAAAAAATTATAATGTAACAGATACAAATGAATTAAAAAATATAATTGATACATATAAAAGCGATAATTTTGTAGTAAAACCAGAAGGACTAACTGGTGGAAAAGGTGTAAAAGTAGGAGGAGTTCATTTTAAGGGAAAGCAAGAAGGATATGAATATGCTAAAAGTTGTTTAGAAACTAGCGGAAACGTGATAATACAAGATAAAATTGAAGGAAGAGAATTTACAATTATGGCTTTAACAGATGGAGAAAATGTAGTTATTGCACCTATAACTTTTGATTATCCATATAGATTTGATAAAGATGAAGGACCCGGCACAGGTGGAATGGGATGTTTAAGCTTTGCAGATGGAATGTTACCATTTTTGGAAAAATCAGATATAGATAAATGTGCTGAACTGATAAAAAATGTATTAAAATACATAAATAA
>CAYZMV010000138.1:0-2597 GCA_964479635.1 uncultured Clostridium sp.
ATTATAGCTGTTTTTGGAGGTTCATTTAATCCTCCAATTAATTCACATTTTATACTTGCAAAACAAATTATTGAGAAGTGCAAACTAATAGAAAAACTTGTTTTTGTTCCAGTAAGTACAAAATATCAAAAATGGGAATTAATAAGTGATGAACATAGATACAATATGTTAAAATTAGTATGTGAAGATGAAGATAAATTAGAAGTATCTGATATAGAATTGAAACAAAATAGACAATTATACACCATTGAAACACTAGATTTATTAAAAAAACAATATGGGGAAGAGTATAATATTTGGTTTATTATGGGAACAGATAATTTAAAAGAAATAGAAACGTGGCATAACCCAGAAAGATTATTAAAAGATTATAAAATTATTGTTTTAGAAAGAAATAATGATAATTTTGAAAATATTATTGTAAGCAATGAAATTTTAAGAAAAAATAGAGAAGCATTAATAAAAATAGATGGAATAAATAAAGTAAATTTAAGTGCAAGTACAATAAGGGATAAAATAAAAAAAGGGGAAAATACAGAAGAATATATACCTAAAAAAGTTTTGGAATATATTAAAAAAAATAAATTATATGAAAGTAGGATTTAAGGGGCTCTGCCTTCTAAATCCTACTTTTAAAATTCAATAAATTTATAAACCGCTTCCGCAAATCCACCTGTTTCAACGGGATTTTCGGTTGTATATTTTGCAACTTGTTTTAATTCGTCATAAGCATTTGCAACAGCTACTCCAATACCTGAATTTTTAACCATATCTAAATCATTTAAGTTATCTCCAATAGCCATAATTTCATCATTATTAACTTTTAAATAATCTCCAAGAATTTTTAATGCATTATTTTTGTTTATATTTTTTGGAGTAATATCTAAATATTCATATTCTTTATTAATAATTTTATCTTTATATTTGCCATATTTCTTAATAGTTGTAATAGAAATATCTTCTTTTTTAAGTATTTCTTCTTTCACATTTGATAAATCACTTTCAGAAGAAATCACTAATTTACAAATATTGACCTTATTAAGTTTTAAATATTGTTTTATGTCATCAACAACAGTAATCTCTAAAGAAGTATCATAATATTTTTCCTGTTGTAATTTATAGTTTCTTAAATCCATGTATTTAAGTTCTTCAGTAATAATTTCATTATCAGTATATATATGAATATGTACATTATGTTTTTTTGCTATATCAATACAAGAATTTATTTCTGATGTAGTTAATAATTTTTTATAGATTTCCTCTCCAGTTTTTAAATTTATAATCTGATTTCCGTTTCCAAAAATTCCATAAGATGCATTGAATGTATCACACATTCCTTTAATTATAGGATATGTTTTACCAGTACATATTACAAAATCAATATTCTTTTTATTAATATCATTTATCGCTTTAAGGTTATTTTCAAAAATGGTATTGTCACTGCCAATTAAAGTGCCATCTAAATCACTTGCAACTAATTTTATCATTTTTGGTTCTCCTTTTATACAACCGAATGAATTACTTAATTAATATAATTCAACAATCATTTTAATTATACCATAAACGAGTAAAATAGTAAAGAAAATTATGTAAAATACATTTTATAGAAATATGGCATTGATAAAAGTTAAAAATTGTAATATAATACAGCAATAGAAGGAGAGAGAGTATGCCTGATTTTGTTCATTTACACGTTCATAGTGAATTTAGCTTATTAGATGGCGCAAATAGAATAAAAGATTTACCTAAAAGGGCGAAAGAATTGGGAATGAATGCTATTGCCATTACTGACCACGGGGTAATGTTTGGAGTAGTAGATTTTTATAAAGCGTGTAAAGCAGAAGGAATAAAGCCTATTATAGGGTGCGAAGTATATGTTGCCCCTAGAACAAGGTTCGACAAAGAAGCAAATATTGATAATCATTACTATCATTTAATACTACTTGCAAAAAATCAAACAGGATACAAAAATCTAAGTAGATTAGTTTCAATGGGATTTACAGAAGGGTTTTATTATAAACCTCGTATAGATTATGAAATTTTAGAGAAGTATCACGAAGGATTAATTTGCTTAAGCGCTTGTTTAGTAGGAAATGTAAATAGAGAAATATTAAATAATAATATAGAAAAAGCAGAAGAAGTAGCCCTTTGGCATAAAAATTTATTTGGTGAAGATTATTATTTGGAGATACAACCAAATGGGCTTCCAGAGCAGGTTTTAGTAAATCAGAAATTAATTGAAATGTCAAAAAAATTAGATATTCCACTAGTTGCAACAAATGATGCACATTATCTAAAAAAAGAAGATGCATATAATCAAGAAATTTTATTATGTATACAAACAGGGAAAAAAATAACAGACGAAGATAGAATGAAAATGGGAACAGATGAATTTTATATTAAATCACCAGAAGAAATGGCTGAATATTTTAAAAATGTTCCAGAAGCTATTGAAAATACAGTTAAAATAGCAGAAAAATGTAATGTAGAATTTGAATTTGGTCATACAAAACTTCCAAATTACGAAGCTCCTAAAGAATTTGCTACACATACAGATTATTTCGTATATTTAAGTAATGAGGGATTAAAAAAAAGAT
>CAYZMV010000139.1:0-2568 GCA_964479635.1 uncultured Clostridium sp.
AAAAAGAGTAGGGACAAAGGAAAAAATTGAAAGAATAAAAAATAATGATGATCTGAATTGGATACCTAAATTATATCCTGCTGTAGAAACATATAACAAAACTGTAGTTTTCATGACAGTAGATAAATTTTTCAGATCCTATGACACAATAATAGAAAATGCTGTAACAATGTGTTCAGCATCAGACTATGTAAAAAATGCAGTTGTATTCATAGATGAATTTGATTCAACAAAAGACAAAATAGAAAGGATAATGATAGACAAAGACCTTCGGGATAGGATGGATTTAATAGAGTTTTTAAGAAGCGTTTATAGTACTTTAAAAAATCACAACTTTCCTGCCGATCTTACTAAAGATTCAGAAAGC
The DNA here is from genome assembly GCA_964479635.1 of uncultured Clostridium sp. Lineage (GTDB taxonomy): Bacteria > Bacillota > Clostridia > TANB77 > CAG-508 > CAG-452. Next base: position 368 of record CAYZMV010000139.1, read on the forward strand.
TTAAAAGAGTGGAGAAAAGACAATCATAATAATGGAACACTACAGAATATTATAGATAAGAATGAGAAAAAAATATCCGAGACTTATACAAGGCACAATCTTAAGGACAACTTGAAGTTGAATAAAAACGATCAAAAGGATTCGGGAATATTCTTATATGGAGACGATATAAGAAAAATCACATTAGTAGACGTTAATAAAATGAACATAAATGTAAAACATGATGAAAATAAACATCTTAATATAATAAATTATAAAAAAAAGAAAAGAGAAGAGGAAAAAATAGATAATTTAAAAGAAATAATAAATGACGGAGAAGATTTTAAGGACTATTTTCAAAGAGGAATCGCTGAGCTGGCAGATAATTACTTTGAATTACGCATGGAGGATAAAGAAAATCAGAACATTTCAATAGAATCAGCAATAAAGACTGTACTGGATGAATTTGGAATAAAAAGTAATACAAAAGATTTTTTTGTAGCAAAAATAATAGTAAACGAAAACAGAAGAAAGAAACGTAAAAATAATTTCTATAACAATAGCGATCTGACCTACTATAAAAAAGGATTCAGTTATTATTCAATGGAAGATAGCGATGATCATGATCTAAAGACTAATGTAATGGCCACTTCAATTGATGAAACTCCGGAAAAAGTTTTAATCAATTTGTGTAATAGAGCAAAGGTAATAGGCATGTCTGCAACTGCCAATTTTGAAACAAACATTAAAAACTATGACATTTATTATCTTAAGAGAAAACTAGGAAAGACCTACTATAAGATTGAACCGGAAGAAATAAACAGGCTAAGAAAAGAATTTGAACGCCAGCAAAATAATTATAAAGGAGTAAATATACAAACAAAACTTCTTGGAGAGCGTATAGAATCAGAATATAACGAAGACTGCTGGATCAATTTATATGAGGATGAACAAACAGGAAAGGATGCTTACATATATATCAGAAAAGAAATAGGAATTAATAGTAACATAAACGAAGACAGTATCTATTTTGAAAAACGCTATCATCGAATAGCATGTGCGTACAAAGAATTTATACTGCATCAGGATATAAGATCATTCCTCTGCATATTAAATAGATTTCCAACTGATCCAAAATATAATGAAAAAGATAGAACATTAAGTACAGACATATTAGATAGTCTGTTTAGAACTCTAAGAAGAGAATTCATAAAAGATTACGATTATCAAAAAGAAAAAAATAAAGAAACATTCAAAATTCTAAACGCAGAAGGAGAAGGTTTCAATTCAAACAAAGACGAAATATTAAAGCAATTATCAAGAGGCGAGAAAATCTTTGTAATTACAACATATCAAACAATAGGAACGGGGCAGAACCTTCAGTACCAAATACCGGATGAAATTAAAAAATCACTAATTTGTCTTAACAAAGATCGAAATACAAATGAAAAGGATTTTGACGCTGTCTATCTAGATAAGCCAACGAATATTATTCAACAAATAAATAGAAAAAGTGAAGAAAGTGAAATAATTAAATATTTATGTCAGGTAAACTGTCTCAGAGAATATGGAGAAATATCAATAAACGAAGCAGAACAACTGATAAAGAACACATTTAAGAAAATATCAGGGGACGGATTTCATCAAGATAAAATAAAAAACATATATGAAACAAAAGATGTAATTCTTTCTGGAGATATTATAGTAAATCAAGCAATAGGGCGAATCTGCCGGACGCCTATGAAGCAAAAAAATATTTACCTGTATGCTGATAAAAACCTTAAAACTGCTGTAGACAAAGAAATCCTTGATAGAGGAGTATATACTTACGAATTTAAGGCTCTTATTGAATGTATAAACAGAGAAAACAAAAATGAAAGCGATACAATAAATGAAGCTAACAAAAGATATGAAAAAGAGGCCATATTAACATCTTATCGAGTAAACAATTATTTGAATAATATAGTCACACAGTTTAACCCGATAAATGAAAATACTCCATCAAATGAAACAATACAGAAATGGAAATATATGCGCCTTAAAGTATTACAGCATCCTGAAATCTCTTATGAAATACTGAACAATATGACGAACGAAAAAGACGGATTAGATATATATGACTTATATATCAAGAAACCGGAAATATCAGACAGAGTTTTCTACAATGAAAAAAACGACTATAAAGACATCAAAATACTATTTGGTAAAAAGAATCCGAATAC
>CAYZMV010000140.1:0-2465 GCA_964479635.1 uncultured Clostridium sp.
GCAAACATATTATCAAAAAATGTATGAGCAGATAACACAAAACAATGAATATGCAGATATGTATAAATTATTTCTATATAAAAATAAAAGTGAGGCATTAGAATTTAATCTATATAAAGCAAATTATGGACATATAATACATCGTTATGAAATGATGAGAAGAACTAAAATTTGGAGATTAGCAAAAAAAATAAAAAATAGATTAAGTAAATAAAAATGCGAAGGAGTGTAAAAATGAAAAAAATTCTACAAAATAGATTAACATTAATAATTGCTTTTATTTTATTACCATTCATTATTGAATTATTTACATTTGGTAAAATTGTATTTGATAAATCAATGATTATTAGAGTAATGTTTATCTATGGGATATATGCATTGTTTGCTATTTATAAAATATTAAAAAAGTATAAAGAAAAGGTTAAAAAAGTTGTAAATTTTATAGTAGATAAAAGATATGTTTTTGCACTTATAGCTTTCGTTGTTTTGGTTGTTGGAAAAATAAATTTTTCTTCAGTTGATATATGGAAGTCTTTACTAGGAGAAGCACAAATAAAAGATACTATAATCGGAACGCCAAGGACAATTCGTTCTGATGAATGGATGGTTCAAACTCCAATAATGCTTGCACAAGCAAATAGTAAAAATGGATATAATATGCACAATGAAAATGTAGGACAAGGAAATATTAATTTATTATTAACTCCTGCAGTCGTTGAAGATATAGTTTCAATTTCAAGACCACAATCATGGGGATTTTTATTATTAGGAGCTGAATATGGTTTTTCTTTTTATTGGGCATTTAAATATATAGGTTTAATAATGGTGTCTATAGAGTTAGTTTTAAAAATAACCAATAGAGATAAATTATTGTCATTAGTTGGAGGAATAGTTCTTGGACTTGCTCCTGCAATGCTTTGGTGGATGAGTTCATCAGTAGTAGATGCTTATATATTTGGGGTAGCTATAATAGTATTATTTAGCTACTATATGGAAAATTTAAATTGGAAGTTATGGAAAAAATTGCTCATAGGCTTAGGAATAGTTATTTGTTTACCTGGCTTTGCGTTTACCCTTTATCCTGCATACTTAGTCCCATTTGCATTTCTTATGGCAATATTTATGATAAATGATTTTGTAAAACATAGGAAAGAATTAAAAAAGCAAGATTATTTTATTATGGGAATTACTATTCTTCTATGTTTAGGCATAATTGTAAGATTTGTTATAATTGCGTGGGATGGAATAACTGGAATAATGAGTACTTTATATCCGGGAAAAAGAGTAGAACTTGGCGGAAATATTGCATTAGAAAAGTTAACGTCTTATCTTATGAATGTTTTTTTACCATATACACACATATTTTTAAATTCTTCTGAATTAAGCGGATACATATATCCAATTATTGGATTAATAGTAATGTTATGTATAAATTTAAAAGGAATAAAAGAAAATGATAAAGAAGATAAAGGGCTAATAATTGGACTCACTATTTTTTCTGTTATTTTAGTGATATGGGAAGTCATTGGGTTCCCAGAATTCTTAGCCAAAATAACACTTATGTATTTTTCACCACCTCCAAGAACGAATCTTGTTTTACAATTACTAGGTGTAATTCTATCAATCATAATTATACACGTTGCAAATCGTAAATATGGGAAAAAGATTGAAAACTCAAAGGCAATTTTAATAGGGTTTATTAGTGTATTAGTATCATATATTGCAATGAATAATTTAAATTTAAATTATAAAGAATTTTTTACGCCAATAAAAAAAGAAATAGTAGCAATAATGGTATTCTTTATGACATACTTCTTTGTGAGAGCAAATAAAAAAGCTTGGTGTTATACAATGTTTATTGTTGCAGTTATAGCTGGGGCAACAGTAAATCCAATATCTCGTGGAACGGATATATTATATAAAACAGATATTGCTAAAAAAATTCAAGAAATAGAGAAAGAAGATGAAGACGCAATATGGATTGGAAATAATTACACTGGACAATATCTTGTTGCCAATAATGTTGAAACAATATGTGGCAATAATATGTATCCAAATTTTGAATGGATAAAGAAGTTGGATCCAGAAGGAAAATATGAAAATGTATATAATAGATATGCACATATAAGTGCAGTATTAGATACTAAAACAGAATTTGTTTTAAAGGCATTAGATTCATATGAAGTACATTTAACATATGAAAATTTAAAAGATTTAGGAATTAAATATTATTATATAAATTCAGAAATTTCAGAAAACATAAAGGAAGACTTTAAATTAGAACCAAAATATGAAGACAAAGAAAGAAATCAATATATATATGAAATAAAATAAAAAATTATTTTTTGGAAAGGATGTTTACAATAATGAATATACAAAAAACAGTTAAGTATATAAAAAAGGCAGAAGAAAAAATATATAAAATTAGATATATTTTAGAATTTATTTTTTCATTAATTGCAAGT
>CAYZMV010000141.1:0-1334 GCA_964479635.1 uncultured Clostridium sp.
CATCCCCACAAATTAATTTTCCATTCGTAATTTTTACTATATCTTTGATTTTCATTATAAAATTTCCCTTTCTAGTTTTGCTTACTAAGCACAAATAGAAACTATCGCAACCTTTACTTAATAGCATTTTTTTTATTATATGCTATTAAGTATTATTTTACAAGTAATATTTATTACAAAAAAAGTAATTTTTTGCCTACTTTTATACCTTTTGATAAATATTCTATTGCCTCAGGCCGATCGCCAGTTGGCTTAAAATTTTATGTTTATTTTGTTATTTTAAATTACAAAATTATTCTTAACTACTTATTAAGTTTTTTAGTTGTATCATACAATTTTATATTAGGGCAAATGTTACCATTGCCCTTTCATTATTTACTATATTTACATGTCTCTACTATTTATTTTTTTCTTAATTTTATTGCTGCTCCTAAAGTTATCATTGCTAAAACACTTAATACTGGGATTACATTATTTTCTCCTGCTCTTGGTGAATCATCTAAATTTGCTGCGTTTTCATCTATTCCTACTACAAATGGTGATAATTCCGAAACTAATACTTGAACTTTTCCATCTTTTACTGTTTCTTCAAATCTTTCTATTTCTCCATTTGCTTTTAGATGTAAAATATAGACATTTTTTCCTTCATATTTCTCATCTACCTTAAGTGTTATTAATATTTCTCCATTATATTGTCCTGAAACAATTGAAATATCATAAGCATCTACTATTGTATAGCCATTTAATTGTTCTGTAAGTTTTTTATATGAATCAGATCCTTCTGTTAATTTTTCAACCTTTAATGTTGCTCCATCTTCTGAATTAACATTAGCTTCAACTCCACTATCTGGATCAATCAAATTATGTTTTGTAAATCCATTGTTGTTATTTCCATCTAAATAAACAAATTTTATACCAAACTTTTTTGCATAGCTTTCTGGAACTGTATTAGCATATCCATAAAATACAAGATTTTTTAAGAACTCTTCTTTATCAGGATTTTCAACATCAGCATCAAGATTATATTTATTTGGCTTAAATGCAGAATTATCAATAAAAGTTACACTTTTACCCCAATAAACAGCCTTTATATTCTTACATGCCGCAAAAGCAGATTTTCCTACTTCTTTTAATGTTTCAGGTAGCTTGACCGTTGTCAATTTAGAGCAACCATGGAATGCCTGTTCCGTTATTTTTTCAGCTCCTTTTATTTCCAAATATTCTACACCAGAAGATCCAAAGACATTATAAACCACCTTTACTTTTTCTGGGACAACAACTTTCGTAGAATGTGTATTAAAAAAGGCACTCGCTCCTATTTCTTCTAATGACTC
>CAYZMV010000141.1:1344-2447 GCA_964479635.1 uncultured Clostridium sp.
AAATGCAAATGCATATTCACCAATTTTCTTTAATCCATCAGGTAAATCAATTTTTCTTAAATTTCGGCATCCATAAAATGCGTATTTTTCAATCTCTTCTAGCCCTTTTGGTAATGTTACTTCTTCTAAAGCAGTTGCATTATTATTCAACATCTCCGGACATGCAAATGCATATTCTGGAATTATTTTCACTTTATCAGGTATATTTATTTTCTTCAATTTGGGACATCCATAAAACGCATTTTTCCCTATTTTTTCAATACTATCTGGCAATATAATTTCTGTTACATTTATATTATTTTCACCATAATTTCCACTACCTAACCTTACCTCTGTAACGCCACTAAAAGCACCAACATCTATTTCTTTTACTGATAAATTATCTATTGTTTCTGGAATATTTAATATAGTATCTTTTTGGTCATTGACTTCATAAATAACTATTCCACCATTTTTTTCATAATATAATAATTCGGCATCACTATTGTTATCATCTAATGAATATCCTTTTAGCTGTACTTCAGTATTAGTCGTAGGTTTGTGAAATCTTGACATATCTGTACTTTCTAATGCTGAAACAGTTTCTGCTGCATTTGATTTGTTCATTAGGCATAATAATGTCATAAATATAATGAATAATAATATTTTTAATCTTTTTGATCCTTTCATTTGATTTTTCTCGTATAATGAATATATAGAAAAACATTATACATTCCTTTCTTAATTTTTTTATTTCTATATTTTTTTGTTATTTATTTTGAATCGTATATCACCTCCTTGTAAAATGTATTCTACGCTATTTAGCATTAAGCCATTATCTTAGATTCTTTTCCTAAATATTTAATATATTTTCATATTCTAATATTCACATCAAGTTTATTGATAATAGCATTCTGGCGTATTTTGTGTTTTTCTGTTATTTTTATGCATATTTTAACTGTTTTCATTTTAGCACTTCTATAACTTTTGGTCAATATATACATAACTTTTATTATATTACTTTCCAAGAGTAAGAACTGTTATAATTTTAAAAGGAGATTTGCTATAAAAAAATACAAGGTATGTAAGCCCTTGCATTTTTTATGTTTAGCTATTAACATTTT
>CAYZMV010000142.1:0-2446 GCA_964479635.1 uncultured Clostridium sp.
TTTCTTTCATTTATTTTCCTTCTTTCGTTTATTTTTTCTGCGGACGAGCAATGCTTATCCCTACAACGTTTGCAATAAATTTTGCTAATTTTCAATATGTACATAATATCTATTCTTTCTTTTATCTCTTATAAATGCATCTTCATTAAATATGTCTTAATTATAAAAAAGATTTAATATCTATTATTCCCATATTGAACCATATTTATTACAGTATTATGTTGATTTGTTTTTACATAGATTACTTTTATTGTAGAGTATATTTTTACCATTGTCAATACTGTTGCTAATTTGTAATACAAATGTAATATTTCTGTAAAATTGTAACATTTGTAACCATTTTATATTCACATAATAAAATCGCATTGAACTTATTTTCTCAAATTCAATGCGATTTTATTGTAAGAATTTATGAGTCTGTCCCTTAAATCCTATTTAAATACTCATATAACATTTTTCTTTAATAAATTTCTTTATTTGTTTTTCATCTTTTCCTTCATAATATGGAATTAGTAAATCTTTAAATTCTTCCGTTAATTCTGCTGGTATTGCTATAATTCCCTTTCCTTTTGAAATTAAATAATGGTTACTATATATCACTGATGTTCTTTTATTTCCGTCAATGAATACTTGTTTTTTCATTGTATATAATAAGAGTTCAATAGCTTTATCAACATCATCCATTTTCTTATTAAATATTTCTTCTAATTCTTCTTTTATAACGCTTTCAATAGGTAAACTTGGTTGCCATATTGTTCCACCTATTGTTACAGGAACGTTTCTTATTTTTCCTGCTGAATAATAAAATCCTTCTTCTACTATTTTATTTATTTCACATAACAATGCAAAATTAGTATTACTTAAAATAACATTTTCATTCAGTATAAATTCCCACGCGTGTTTTAAATTTACTATTTTAAGTATATCTTCAGATGTCATATTATTCACTTTTCCACCTTCAATAATGCTTTCTGTATCCGCAAATGTTGTTGCAACTCCCTCTAATATCGCTTGTTTATAAATTGTGTCTACTAAATGTCTTTTTGCAAAATCTATATTCTGTTTTACTTTTTCAGAAAGTTCTTCTTCTACATAGTTTAATTGTTTTAACTTTTTATTTATTTCTTTTATTTGCTTTTTTAATTCTTTTGCTTTAATGCTATTATTTAATACTAAATTATATAATTCTTCCGAATATTCTCCGACATATTTTGTTAAAGCAATCCCATTTTCTCTATAATGCACATATATATATTTATTCGAATTATTTTCTCTTATTTCAACAGAACCATAAGAAATAGATTGTAGTTTATGTTCAAGTAATTGTTTAGTTTGAAGAAGATTCACAATTTCCATCTTTTCTTCCATAACATTTTTCTCCTTTGAAATATCAAACATTCTTATTGTTTTTCATCAATTTTGTTTTGTATTTATATTATATCACAAAAATTAAAAATGTGAAACTTTTTTATAATTTTTTGTTAATTTTGTTTCACATTTTTATTGATTTTTCTTGTCAATAGCTTTATATTTTTTACGTAATTGAAAAATAATTTTTTACTGCTGAAAGTATAAATGCGTTTAATGTTGCACAAACTTTAGGAAAAGCAGAAGTTGAATATTCAAATAATATGATGAAAACAACATTAGACTGGTTTGATAATTTCAATAATCTTATTCCATCTTGGTACACAAATTAGAAAGTAGTGCTCAGACGTACGCAGTAGCTGTTGCGTACATTGACGAAGTTCATATATCCATTGCGGAAGTCCGCGTAATAAATGTTGTTCCCACCGTACTGGGACGACGACCAATAACAATCCTTTAAGCCAAATTTCGTATTATAATCAGAAGTAGAAGTAGTTACACCAAATCCGTTCTTTTCTACAGGTTCAAATAATAGCCAACCAAAAGCTGCCCATTCTGATTTTGATGGAACAAACCAGGATGTAGTGGGATATGCTTGGTTTTGTATGATTCCCCACATATCGTTTGTATCTGTTGTTCCATAACCTTTGCTCTTCCATTTATCTATCATTGTCTTTGTGTTTTCTTTTCCTTTTTCAAAATCATTTGTGTTTGTTTTAACTGTATTATCCAAGTTAGATGCGTTTTTATACCAAGTATGTGTTGTAGCATCTACATCATTTAGTGCCATTACATAAAATCTATCTTCTCCCTCACTTTCGGGATCTGCTGTTATTACATCCCTTTCAACATCTCCAAATGCTCTAACCTTTTTAGTTATTACATATTGCTTAAAGCTTCCAGTTTGTTTTCCGTAGCTAAAATTACTCGTACTGTCATCATTCCACGTTCCGTCTCCACCTACTGCTAAATCTGCATAAATTATTCCGTCTTCTTTTCCGTCTCCATCTATATCAGCATAATTTCCTATATAACTTTTACTATTACTTACATTTGCATCTTTATGCACATAGTTTAA
>CAYZMV010000143.1:0-743 GCA_964479635.1 uncultured Clostridium sp.
CAGGTTTATTTTCTGTTCTATTTTCATTAATCATATATTCCTTTTTTTGCTCACTATGCAGTTTCTCCCTGTTTTTGCGGAGTAACTTGTTTTTTCTTTATTTTTACTCTTTTTGCTTCCCTATCTTCATTTATAATAAATTCCGGTCCTTTCTTTTTTTCTACTGTATCTTTTGTTATTATACATTTTTCTATCTTTGGATTCGTTGGAACATCAAACATTATATCTCTCATTATATCTTCAATAATAGAGCGAAGGCCTCTTGCTCCAGTGTTTCTTTCTATTGCCTTTTCTACTATTGCATCTAATGCGTCTTCCTTAAATTCTAATTCGACTCCATCTAATTCCAATAATTTTTTATATTGCTTTATTAATGCATTTTTTGGTTTTGTTACAATGTTAATTAAGGCTTCTCTATCTAATTCTTGTAATGTAGCAATAATTGGAAGTCTTCCTACAAATTCTGGTATTAATCCATACTTTAATAAATCTTGTGGTAATAATTCTTCAAATATTTTATATCTTTCTAATTCCTTCTTGCTTTCTATTTGTGCTCCAAATCCTATTGCTTTTTTACCAACTCTATCTTTTATTATTTTCTCTAATCCCTCAAATGCTCCACCACATATAAATAATATGTTTGATGTGTCAATTTGTAAAAATTCTTGATGAGGATGTTTTCTCCCACCTTGTGGTGGTACTGATGCTATTGTACCTTCTATTATTTTTAATAAGGCTTGTTG
>CAYZMV010000143.1:753-1743 GCA_964479635.1 uncultured Clostridium sp.
TTCATCTAAATATATAATACCTTTTTGAGCTCTTGGTATATCATATTCCGCTACTTGAATTAATTTAAGTAAAATATTTTCTACATCTTCGCCAACGTATCCAGCTTCTGTAAGAGTAGTAGCATCAGCTATTGCAAATGGTACATTTAAGATTCTTGCAAGAGTTTGAGCAAGTAATGTTTTTCCGCATCCCGTTGGTCCTAAAAGCAATATATTACTTTTTTGTATTTCAACATCATCTATTATTTCATTACACGATATACGTTTATAATGATTATATACTGCAACAGATAATGTTTTTTTTGCATCGTCTTGCCCGAATTACATATTCATCTAGTATACTCTTTATTTCTGCAGGTGTTGGTATGTCCTCAGATTTAATATCTTCATAACCTAAATCATCTTCGTAATTTTCATCTTCTATTATATTGTTACAAATTGCTATACATTCATCACATATATATGCATTTGGCCCTGCAACAATTCTTTTTACCATTTCTTGTGCTTTACCACAAAACGAACATCTAACATTTTGATTATTGTTTCTGTTTGCCATTTCTACCTCCAAAATAATGAATTTTTGGTTAGTTTCATTTATTGTTCACTATTCACTTTTCATTTTATTTCCTTACATCTATTATCTCGTCTATTAAACCGTAATTTAATGCCTCTTCTGCTGTCATATAATGATCTCTTTCTGTATCTTTTTCAATTTGCTCTAGACTTTGACCTGTTTTTTCACTTAATAATTTATTTAATTTTTCTCTTATTTTTACCATGTGGTCAGCGTGAATTTTAATTTCTGTTGTTTGACCAGAAAGTCCTCCTGAAATCAATGGTTGATGTATCAATATTTCTGAATTTGGTGTAGCAAATCTTTTGCCTTTTTCTCCTGATGCTAAAAGTACTGATCCCATACTTGCAGCGAGTCCAATACATATTGTAGAAACCGGACATTTTATATAATTCATTGTATCTACTATTGCCATT
>CAYZMV010000143.1:1753-2443 GCA_964479635.1 uncultured Clostridium sp.
TTTACATCCTCACTTAAAAATATTATTCTGTCTTTTAATAATCTTGAGAATATATCGTACGATCTTTCTCCCCTTCCTGTTTGCTCTATTACATAAGGTACTAAACTATCTTTTTCCATAATACTTTTCCTCCTTGTTTTAAAAAGGTAATAGCTATTTATATATTATTCTATACAATAAACTATTACCCCCTTTTTTTATTATTTTATTTTTGCATTTTCAACTAAAAAGTTAATTGTTTTTTCTACTTTTAAATTATCACTTACATATTTATTTAATTCTGGATTATCTTTAATCTCTTCTTCCTTTTTGCCATAATTTTTAGCCATTTCTTTTATTTTATCTAACACTTCTTCATCTGATACTTCAATATTTGCATCTTTTCCTACAGCTTCCAATACCAATCTAGATTTTACTGATTTTTCGGCTTGCTCTCTATTTTCATTTCTAAAATCTTCCATTGTCTTATTCATCATTTTTAAATATTGATCTAGTTTCATTCCTTGATAGCTAAGTCTTGCTTCAATATCTTTAGCCATATTATCTATTTCTAATTCAATCATTCCAGATGGAATATCTACTTTTGCCTCATCACATACTGCTTTTACAACTTCGTCTTCTGTTTCATATTTAGCTCGTGATTTGTTTTGTTCTTCTTGTTTTTCTCTAATACTCTTCTTTAATTCATCA
>CAYZMV010000144.1:0-2429 GCA_964479635.1 uncultured Clostridium sp.
TTGTTCTACTTGAAATTATAATATTTTATTTTTTTATAGCATATAATTCCAATAATAATTAATGATATAACTATTAAAATAATAATACGAACTGCTACCGAGCCAGTATCTGGCATAGTCCCCTGCGCTATTGTTTTATCATCCGTTGAACTTGGATTTTGTGTTACTGCTTTTTTTGTAACAGTTACTGTACAAGTAGCAGTATGTTCACCATCTTTTGTTTGTGCAGTTATTAATGCTGTTCCCTCTGATATTGCAGTTATTTTTCCATTTTCAACTTTTGCTACCTTTTCATTATCACTCGTCCAAATTACAGTTTTGTTTGTAGCATTAGAAGGCGTTATTTCAGCACTTAAGGTATAACTACTTCCTTCTTCTAAAGATAAAGATGTTTTATCTAAACTGATTGATTCAACACTTATTTCTGTTTTTTTAGTCCCTGATATTGTGTATGTTTCTTCTTCATAATATGTTTGTTCATCGGAAGTAACTAATTTTACCCAAATTGCAAAGGCTTGTTTACCAGAAAATTGTGTTACATCAACTGAAAATTTATTGTCTGTTGTTTGTATCCATTTATCTTCTACATAAGTTGGAGTTAACTCTTTTATTTTACTATTTATTTCCTCTACTTTGTCGTTATATTCCTTTATTTTATCGTTATATTGCTGTCTCGTATGCATTTTTTAGTGCGTCTTCATCGTCTCCATCTTTTCCTTCTTGATATTCATTATAAGCATTGTCAGAAATCTCTTTCAGATTTTCCACTTCTGCTTCTAAATTTTCATATTCTCCTTTTAAAGTATCTAACGCTATTTCTCCATCAGAATTTATCTTTTCCATTTGGGAATAGTCTTCATTTGAAATCTGGACTGCTTGATAATATAATGAATAACCTGTTACAGAATTTTTTATTGTTATTTCTCCACTTCCATTTGTTATAAACCACGGTAATGATATTAAAGATTCTGGGTCTAATTCAACCGAATGTGCATTTACTTCTTTTAATGGAAATAATACCATTCCTATTAAAAGAAATAAAACAAAAATAGCTTTGATTTTCTTAATCATAATAAATTCTCCTTTCTCATTAGTTAGCAATATTACTCCTTTAATTCTTTTATTATCCTTTTATTTTCTTTAATTGCTGGTAAGGATATTGTAAAAAATAATATCAGAAATACAATTGTTAAAATAGTTCCAACAACTCCATTAAAACGCATAATTGCCACAGATTCAAATGTTGCCACCATAATAGCATATATTTTCCTCAAATTTTTTGTTATGATAATTTTTTGTTCATCAGTAGCTTTTTCTTTTATTTTTTTTGATAATAAAATATCTGGCTTAACCAAACTTATAATTAGCATTATTATTAATATTAAATCTAGCATTATTTTTCTCCTCTCTCGTATAATTTAAAATTAATATAGCATATTGTGTCGTTTTATGCAAGTGTTTTTTGGAACTTTTTAATGATTTTGTAATTATTTTCTTTGTGTAATTATGGTTAAAAAAGAGATATTATTTTGTAGATATAATAAAATAGGGTGAATTATGAAAGAAATAACTTATAATAATATAAATGAACATATAGCAAAAGTGTTTAAATACCATAGAAAGAAAAATAATTATACACAAGAGCAAGTAGCAGAGTTAAGCAATTTGTCTTCTAAATATATAAGTCAATTAGAACGAGGTATTTCTGGTGGCACTTTAGAAACTATTTTAAAATTGTGTAATATTTACAAAATTTCTCCAAATTCATTATTAGAACCATTTTTAGATGAAAGTATACTAGAGACAAGTACAAAAATTTCTCGTGATTTTGAAAAATTATGTTTTAAGGATCAAGAAACTATAATTAAACTAACTGAATACTTTATAGAAAGTAATTCATAGGGTTGTATTAGAATGAAACTTTTAATTGGACATGTTCAAATAGTTTCTATTAACATTCAAATAAACAAATAAAAGGGACATTTATTAATAAAAATAAACGTTCCTTTTTTAATTAATCTCTTCCATTTAATCCTCCTTTTTTATATTTTTTGTTATTAGAAGAGTTTCTATTAACAAACTAGATTGCTACATCTAGCATATCCTAGTTATGATTATATTATAGCATACTTTACATAATAAGTCAATTTACTGTAAATAGGATTTAGGGGTTGTATGATTCATTTATGATAATGTCTTAAGTAATCCGATGAGAAAATGTCCCAACAAAAAAATATTTGTTCATCTATCTTGCTCTCCATTCTCTTTTTGTTTTTGTTCTCTTTGATAAAGAATGTATTGTTCATTCCTCATTGCATCTTGAAAACTATATTCAAATGGTACAGTTAATTTTGATGTTGCCTTCTTAAATCTTTCTACTTGTTTTTTTAATCTATTATATCCCATACCAATATTTATTTGATTTAACG
>CAYZMV010000145.1:0-2310 GCA_964479635.1 uncultured Clostridium sp.
GAGATTAATATACTGATGTAGTAAATTTAATTAAAAACGAAGAGAATAAAACCTAGGACTTAAAGAATGAAATATATATTAATGAAAATGGAACAATTTATATATCTGAAGAAGATATAAAAAATTTATTTGATCCAACTATTTATTATGATGAAAAATATAATCAAATTATAACAACATCAGACACTAAAGTTGCAAACATTGTTATTAATGAAAAAAAGATAGTAATTAATAGTTCAACAGATACTTTGTTAGATTCAATAATTAAAATAGATAATAATATATATTTGCCAATTTCGGATATGTCAATCGTATACAATATAAAAGTTGATTACATAAAAAGTACAAACAGGGTAGTAATAGACAAGTTAAATAAGGGAATGATTAAAGCGATTGCAACAGAAGATACTAAAATAAAATTTAAACCAAGAAGATTGTCAAAAAATATTGCGACTTTAAAGCAGGGAGAAACGGTTGATTGCTTTTATACTACAAGTAAAGGATGGCGAGAAATTAGAACAACAGATGGAATTATAGGCTATGTTAAAGCAAATAAAATTGGAAATGAGTATATAATAAGACAAGATATGAAAGAAAGAGGAGAAGCAATAAAAATTCCAAGAGGTAATTATAATAGTAAGGCATTTGAAATATCGGGTGATACGAGTAAAAAAAATGTAATTATAAAAAATGTATTTGATATAAATAAAAATGATGTAACAGTTTCTGGTGAGGGAAATAATGGAAATACAAGCAATAAAATATGGGCAACTCTAATAAATAAATCATTGGAAACGCAAACAGATGAAGTGTTACAAGATTATCAATCAAGAACTACATTAATTGATTTAATTGTAAAAAAGGCAATAGAAAACAATATAAATGGCATTAGTATAGATTTTACGAATATAAAAGATAAACAAAATTTAATTAGATTTGTAGTTGAAATAACACCAAAATTAAGAGAGTTAGGTATTAGTACTTGTATTGTTTTAAATGAAAATATGGATATACAAGATTATATTAATATAGTAGATTATATAGTAGAATAGGAGAAGGTATATGAAAAAAATAGGTAAAAAAAGTTTAATTATATTTGGAATAGGAATGATAATATTAGTATTATTAATATTGGCAGGTAGTTTAATATGGTATTTTACATCTATATCGCCAGTTAATAAAAAAAGTGAGGAAGAAATTGAACTTACAATTCCCCTTGGAAGTGGAACAAGCAAAATTGCAGATATTCTGAAAGAAAATAAAATTATTAGAAATAAGTTAGCATTTAAATTGTATGTAAAAATAAATAATGTATCAGATTTTCAAGCAGGAACATATTATTTAAAACAAAATATGAATTTAAAAGAGATAACAGAGATGCTAAAAACTGGAATAATGCACGATCCAAATCAATTAATGATTACTTATATAGAAGGAAAAAATATAAGATGGCTTGCAAAAGAAATATCGCAAGTTACAAACAATACGGAAGAGGATGTATTTAATCTATTACAAAATGAAGAATATATAAATACCTTAATAGAAAAATATTGGTTTATAACAGATGAAATAAAAGATAAAAATATCTATTATTCATTAGAAGGTTACCTATTCCCTGATACCTATGCAATAGAAAATGCAGATACTACGGTGGAAGAAATATTTGAAAAAATGCTAGATAGAATGGAAGAAATTTTAGATAAATATAAACAAGATATTGAAAATAATGATTATATTATACACGAAGTTTTAACTATTGCTTCAATAATAGAAAATGAAGCAGTCTTTGAAGAAGATAGAAAAAATATTTCCGGTGTAATATACAATAGATTGGACGCTAATATGGCAATTCAGTGTGATGATACTACCTATTATGCGTTTAAAATAGATATGGGAGAAAGAGATTTATATCAGAAAGAAATAGATACTTATAATCCATATAATACGAGAGGACCTAATATGGAAGGCAAATTGCCTATAGGACCAATATCGTCTGTTAGTAAAGATAGCATAGAAGCGGCATTAAAACCAAATGATACAGATTACTTATACTTCGTTGCAGACAAGAATGGGAAGTTATATTTTAGTAGAACAAGTAGAGAGCATAATCAAATAATTAATGAATTAATGAATGAAGGATTATGGCTCGAATACTAATAAAAAAATTTTAAAATTTTTCAAAAAATATTTTAAATTTTTTCAAAAAAACTATTGACACTAAATATTATTTTATGCTAAAATTAACTTTGCGTTTGGCAAAAAGAGGACGCAAAAGTACATTGAAAAATAAACAATAAAATCCTTTAAGAG
>CAYZMV010000146.1:0-2285 GCA_964479635.1 uncultured Clostridium sp.
CATTGCAATCGAAACTAAAGTTATTCCTTTTTCTGATTTCATAATTTTTCACACCCTCATTTTTTTATTTTATTTAGCCGACGAGCAATGTTCGCCCTCTACAATGTTTTTAATAAATTTTACTACAGTTCAATATGTACATAATATCTATTTTTTCTTTTATCTCTCATAAGAAAATCTGCACAAAATATGCCCCAATCATAAAAAAATGCCTTAATCATAAAAAATTTAATATCTATTATTCCCATATTTCACATTATTTATTACGTCATTATGTCGATTAATGATTACACGTTTTCTTTATTATATTTTACTGTTTTCTCATTGTCAACACTTTTTCATTTTGTAATACAAATGTAATATTCCTGTAAAATTGTAACATTTATAATTATTTTATATTCGCATAAAAAAACGCATTGAACTTAATCTCTCAAATTCAATGCGTTTTGTCTATAATTTTACAGATTCTTTGTATTCTCTTAACTTCATAGTATAATCCTACTTTCTGTCGGTTTAACTAATTTTTCTTTTTTAAATACCCTTTTTGCAATAAATCTTCAAATATTAATTTACCAACAGCTGATACTTTATCAATATCTTCATACTCCAACCAACTATATTTTTCAATTTCTGAATTTGGTTGTAAAATTCCATCATATTCTCCATTATAGCAACTCATCGTTACCAATATTCCATCTTCTTTACCATCTGCTTGTGCCTCGAATTTTCCATATAATTGTACTGTTTCACGTTTTATATCTACCGATAACTCTTCTTTTATTTCTCTACATAATGTATCAATATCACTTTCCCCAGATTCCCTTTTGCCTCCTGGCATATAATATAGATTTTTACCTTTTGATAATGTAGCCAATATTTTATTATTTTTTATACAAATTAATGCTATTTTATCTATTTTTTTCATTATATCTCCCCTTTTCAACCTTACTTTACCATAATTTATATACATATTACCAAATTATTCAATGAAAATCAAGAATTTAATCATAAATTTCCCATCTTCTATTACCATTTCTGTTAGCACCTCTTTTTATGAAAATATGGGATCTAAATTAATTTTATAGACCCCACATTTTACTATAATTAACATTTTTCCACCTGCACATTTATATCTCGCAAGCAGGGTTGCGGTTCACATTTTCTCACCTATAAATTTATATTTCGCAAATAGGGTTGCGGTTCACATTTTAATTATAGCAGATATTAAATATCTACTATAATTATATTCATTATACTCTTTTTTATTAACAAAAGTCACTACATTGTATTCCTTTTTTATATTGGATTTTCGGAAGGTTATACCTTTATCCATTTTCAAATTAGAAAGTCGCACTCAGACGTACGTAGACGCCCATGGCCACACTGACATCGTACAAACCATTAGAGTCCAGTAATGCTGCATAAGCTCCTCCAGAAGATGAGGAAGTCGACGACCAATAGGCACCCTTTAAGTCAAATATTGTATAATTAGAGGAATCCACACCAAAGCCGTTTTCGTTCACAGGTTTAAACAACAGCCATCCAAATGCTGCCCATTCTGATTTTGATGGCACAAACCATTTTCCCTCAGTAACTGTAACTAAAGGAAACTCCTTTTTGCCTTGTATGATTCCCCACATATCGTTCGGATCCTGATTTCCATACTCTTTGCTCTCCCATTTACCTATCATTGTCTTTGTGTTTTCTTTTCCTTCCCCAAAATCATTGTACGATGTTTCAACAAATTTATCCAATTTGTTAAACCCACTGTTATACCAATAATGATACTCATCATCTACATCGTCTAGTGCCATTACATAAAATCTATCCTTTGTTCCACTTCCATCTACTGCTGTTATTACATTCCTTTCAATATCTCCAAAAGCTTTAGCCTTTTTAGTTATTTCATATTGTTTCAAGTCATCAGTTTGTGCAGTCCAGCTAAAACTACTCGAACTGTCACCATTCCACTGTCCACTTCTTGCTACTGCTAAATCTGCATAAATTATTCCGTCTTCTGTTCCGTCTCCATTTACATCAGCATAATATCCCACATAACTTTTTGTGGTATCAATTAACTGGTCGTCTCCATCTTGTGTTCCGCCACCTGTTTGTCCGCCACCTTTTGCATTTGTATATTCTTCTATTGAATTGTACCATTTGTCTCCTATTTGTACTCTTCCAGTTGATAATTCGTTTTCTTTGTCTACTGCATTTTGTGTGTCTGATACTGCATCTTTCGCTTGACTAAATAATCCTCCATTTAGTGCTATTGTTACTGTTAC
>CAYZMV010000147.1:0-2282 GCA_964479635.1 uncultured Clostridium sp.
ATTACAAATTAGCAACAGTATTGACAATGGTAAAATTATACACTACAATAAAATTGGTCTATGTAAGTATTAATCGACATAATATTGCAATATATATGATTCAATATGGAAATAATAAATATTAAATCTTTTTATGATTAAGGCATTTTTTGTGAAAATGCACTTATGAGAGATAAAAGGAAAATAGATATTATGTACACATTGAATATTAGCAAAATCTATTGCAAACATTGTAGGGGCGAGCATTGCTCGTCGAAAAAATAAACGAAAGAAGGAAAAACAAATGAATAAGAAAGAATTAAAAAACAATGAAAAATTAAAAAACAAAAAATCTACGAAGGCACACTCAAATCTAATCTCTAACCACCAACTTCTAACTTCTAATCACCAACCTCTAATCTCTGACCACAGAGGCATTACTCTAATAGCTTTGGTAATCACAATAATCGTAATGCTAATTTTAGTAGGCGTAACAGTAACAATAGCACTAGACGGAGGATTATTTACTCAAGCGAAAGATGCAGCAAGAAAAACACAAATAGCAAATATAAAAGAGAGGGTACAAGCAGATATTTGGGAAAAAGAGGCAGAAAATAAAGGTGGAGGCATTACAGTAGAACAATTTCAAGAGGTATTAGACAAATATTTTGATGGAGTTCCAGAAACAGCGGATAGTTTACAAGAAGAACTAACCAAAAATTCAGACTATAGTTTAGGAACGAAAGAAGAATATGGACCAAAAGTAGAAATAAAAGTATCAGACTTGTATAATGGAACACTAGCTAAAGAAGATTCTAAACCACCTGAAGAACTTGGCGATTCTGCAAATACTGAAACAAGTTATTTAGGATATTATGCTGATGTAGACGGTGATGGAGAAGAGGATGGAATAATTTATGCAGATTTGGCGTTTGCGGGCAATGGGCAGTGGTACGATGGCATTGGCAATTATAGTTGGACTGCTGAAACTGGTAGCTTGAAACAATATGAAATAACTGATAAAAAGGCTTCATCATTTGGAGATGTTGAAAGGGATGTAATAAAAGCAGTAGATGGAAGTAATGGAGAAGATAGATTTTATGTAATGGCACTAAAGGATGTAGATGAATCGACACATTATTGGTATAAAAGTGCGTATAACAAACTAACTGAATCAGAAGGAACTTCTCATTATAACTTAGGTTTAGGAAAAGAAAACACAAAGAAGATGATAGATAAATGGAATGCCAGCGAGTATGGAATTCAAGATAATAACGATATGTGGAAAATCATACAAAACAAAGAGGAGTTTCCTTTATTTACAGATGAAAATGGAAAATGGTTTGTACCATCGAGAGCAGAATGGGCGGCATTTGGAGCTCTTGTATCACAAACCGAAAAGCCTCGGCTTTGGAGTTACTAAATCTAATTACACAAGGTTTGGCTTAAAGCAATACTATTGGTCGTCGTCGCAGAGCACTGTGCGCAACGCGTATGGCGCGGGCTTCGGCAAAGGATATATGAACCTCTACGATGTACATACCAACCGCTCCGTGCGACTGAGCGCGACTTTCTAATTTTGTAAAAATCAAGTTGAATTTTATTATTATAAATGACGTGACCTATGCAACAACTAAAGGTTGTATAAATATAGAATAAATTGTATATAATAAAATTATTTACAAATAATAATTTTAGAAAATTAACGAAAAGTATTCAAGAACAGTAAAATTTATGCTATACTATTTATAGTATAGTAAGAGGTGTATTGATATGATACAAGTAACAAATATGCAAGATTTAAAAACGGCAGTAAACAAAAATGGAGAAATGGTAATTACTATAAATAATAACAATATTGTAATTATGAAAATGGAAGAATATAGAGAAAAAATATTAAAGAAAGATATAGAAGAACATCTATTAAAGGCAGAAGATGATATAAGAAATGGCAAAGTAAAAGATGCTAGAGAAATTTTTAAAGAATGGAAAAAAGACTATGGAATATAGCATAAAATTAACAAACCAATTTTTAGATGAGTTTGAAGAAATATGTGATTATATTTCTAATAAATTAAAAAATATAGATGCCTCAAATAGATTAAGAGAAAAAGTAATGTATGATATTCTTTTATTAGAAAATTCTCCGAAAATGTGTACTGAAATAGAAAAGACAGATAGAACGGAGAGACAATATAGAAGAATGGTTGTAAATAACTATGTTATTTTATATACCATAGACGAGTTTGAAAAAATAGTATATGTTGCACATATATATTATGGTGAAAGAAACTATTTAGATG
>CAYZMV010000148.1:0-1181 GCA_964479635.1 uncultured Clostridium sp.
AATTTATCTACACTACAAAACCACTGCTCTGTTGCTCTAAATATTATTGGATTTTTACATCTCCAACAATGTGGATATGAGTGATTTAATTTTTGTTTATGCAATAAATATTTATTTTCTTCTAGCCATTCTATTATTTTATTGTTAGATTCATCATATTTTAGACCTGCAAATATTCCTGCCTCTTCTGTCTGGAACCCCTTCTCATCAACTGTAACTACAGTTTCCAAATTATTTTTCAATCCACATAAATAGTCTTCTTTACCATAACCTGGGGCTGTATGTACTGCTCCTGTACCTGTACCTAAATCAACAACAATAGTGTCATCACTTCCAAGAACTACTCTTGAATCTCTATCTAAAAATGGATGCTTACAAAGTACTCCTTCTAATTCGTTTCCTTGTAAGGTTTGAATAGTTTCATATTTTTCTATTCCAGCTTCCTTCATTACATTATCTACTAGTTCAGTTGCAATTATTAATTTTTCATCTGCTGTTTTTACTATTGAATATTCAAAATCTCCACCTATTGTTATTCCCACGTTACCAGGCAATGTCCAAGGAGTAGTAGTCCATATTACAAAGTATGTATTTTCTTTATCAAACTTTCCTTTAGAATCTTTTATTGCAAATTTAACATATATAGACATCGTGTCAACATCTTTATACTCTATTTCTGCTTCTGCAAGTGCTGTTTCACAATCAGTACACCAGTATACCGGTTTTAATCCTTTATATAAATATCCCTTTTTATACATATCATAAAAGACATCCAGTTGCCTTGCTTCCATACGTGGTTCATATGTTATATATGGCTCCTTCCAATCACCTAAAACGCCTACTCTTTTAAAGCCCTCAATTTGTTTATCTTTATAATTTTTTGTAAATTCTAAACATACATTTCTAAATTCTGATACAGGCATATTATTTCTATCTAATCCTAGTTTTTCAATCGCCTTTTTTTCGGTTGGCATACCATGTGTATCAAATCCCGGTATATATGGAGTATAGAACCCTTTTAATGCTTTATATCTTACAATAGTATCTTTTAAGATTTTATTTAAAGCGTGACCTATATGAATTTCTCCATTTGCATATGGTGGTCCATCATGTAAAACAAAATGTTTGTGTCCTTCATTTTTCTTTAATATTTTTTCATATAACTCATTTTCAATAATTTC
>CAYZMV010000148.1:1191-2221 GCA_964479635.1 uncultured Clostridium sp.
TGGTTCTCTTTCTGGCAGACTTGCCCTCATTGGAAAGTCTGTTTTTGGTAAATTTAATGTTTTCCCATAATCTTTCTTTTCTTCACACATATTTGTATTTCCTTTCATTTAGTGAATTTTATATCTTCTCAAGCAATTTTTATATTTTTATCTTTCTTCACTTTCTCTTGAATTATTTGCTTCTTTTACTTTCTTTCCTATTTCACAAAGAATTTCTTTTACTTCACTAATATTTTCTATTTTATATTCTTCTTTATTTTCTTTATAAAACTTTTCTATAAGGTCGTCTATCACTTTTTCTTTGTTTTGTACTGTACTTTCTGAAACTATTTTAAGGTCACCGTATAAATTTTCTATTAAAATATGAAGATATCTTTTTCTTTCTTCTTCTATCATATTATCCATTTTATTCATCCTCCTTTTCCTCTGGAACTTTTTCTATACTTACCACTTTACCTTCATTTGTTCTCATTAATGTAACACCTTGTGTTGATCTACCCAATATACTAATATCTGCTGCACTAATTCTTATTATTGTTCCTGTATCGGTAATAAGCATCACATCATCAGAATCTACAACAATTCTAATTCCAACTATATTACCAGTCTTTTGTGTTATTTTATATGTAAGTACACCTTTTCCTCCTCTTGTTTGAATTCTGTACTCATCTAATTCTGTTCTTTTGCCAAATCCGTTTTCTGTAATTGCAAGCAGTGTTGCGGTACTTCCAGAAATTATTGATTCCATTCCTATAACATAATCATCTTTATTTAATCTTATACCAATAACTCCTTGTGATGTTCTTCCCATAGGTCTTACATCTTTTTC
Organism: uncultured Clostridium sp.; assembly: GCA_964479635.1. Taxonomy (GTDB): domain Bacteria; phylum Bacillota; class Clostridia; order TANB77; family CAG-508; genus CAG-452. The sequence continues at coordinate 2,021 of CAYZMV010000148.1, forward strand.
GTCAAATGTAATTGCAAGTCCTTTTCTAGTAACTAGAACAACATTGTCTTCACCGTCTGTTAATATTACATCTATTAACTCATCTTCGTCTTTTAAAGTAATCGATAATAATCCTGTTTTTCTTGCAGAATTATATTCAGACAATGCTGTCTTTTTTATAATACCATTTTTGGTAGAAAATAATAAATATTTTCCTTGTGC
>CAYZMV010000149.1:0-2179 GCA_964479635.1 uncultured Clostridium sp.
GATGCTCTTGTTAATGGAATTGGAGAAAAAGAGGCAAGTGCTGGATTAGCAATAGAAAAATCATATCAAAAAGAAGTATTTGACGAATTTGTTGTTCCAACATTAATTTGCAACAATGGTGAACCAGTTGCAACTATTTCAGAGAATGATTCAGTTATATTCTTTAATTTCAGACCAGACAGAGCAAGAGAAATTACAAGAAGTTTAGTAGATAAAGACTTTGATGGATTTGAAAGAAAATATTTTCCATTATATTATGTATGTTTCACAAATTATGATGAAACGATAAAAAATGTTCATATAGCTTTTAAAAAGGAAGAAATAAAAAATACATTTGGAGAAATTTTAAGCAAGAGAGGAATGACACAACTTCGTATTGCAGAAACAGAAAAATATGCACACGTAACATTCTTCTTTAACGGAGGACAAGAAAAACAATATCCGGGAGAAGATAGAATATTAATTCCATCGCCAAAGGTAGAAACTTATGATTTACAACCAGAAATGAGTGCTATTGAGGTAACTGATAATGTTGTAGAAGCAATTAACTCTAAAAAATATGATTCTATAATATTAAATTATGCAAATCCAGATATGGTAGGTCATACCGGTAATTTAGAGGCCGCAATAAAAGCAATAGAAACAATAGATGGATGCGTAGAAAGAGTAGTTGAAGCAGTAGAAAATAATGGAGGAGTTTTATTAATTACAGCTGATCACGGAAATTCAGAGCAAATGATAGATTACAGCACAGGAGAACCACATACGGCACATACAACAAATCCAGTAATACTAATATTAGTAGGAAAAGAGGCAAAATTAAAAGAGGGAAGACTTGCAGATTTAGTACCAACAATGCTTGATATTATGGGTATAGAAAAACCTAAAGAAATGACAGGAGAATCTTTATTAGAGAAATAGACAAATTTAACATTACCAGAGAATAAGGGGGCTAAATTGAAAATATGAAGGAAAAAAATATGGAAAATTTAGCAAGGAAGTTAAAAAAATATAATTATGAAGATATAGAAAATATTAGAAATAAAACTAATGAAAGGTATGAAATAATCAATGGTGATTTATATTTGATGAGTAGTCCAAGAGGAATACATCAAATGATTTTATTGGAAATTGCAGGACAATTAAGGGAATTTTTTAAGGATAAACCTTGTAAACCGTTTGTTGCACCATTTGATGTTGTTTTTAGTAAAAGCAAAGATAAAAAGAATTGGGATACGGTTGTACAACCAGATATTTTTGTATTATGTGATTTAAATAAGTATGAAAAAAATTATGTAAAAGGTGCACCAAATTTTATAATAGAAATAGCATCACCATCTAATTTAGTACACGACAGATTTAGAAAATATACTCTGTATCAAAAATATGGAGTAAAAGAATATTGGATAATAGAGCCAAATGATAAAAAGATATTTACTTTTATATATGACGAAAAGAAAGAAATGTACGGAGTGTTTGGTGAATATGATATAACAGAAGAAGTGCCAGTAGCAAGTTTTAAAAATTTAAAAATATCACTTGCAGATTTTTACAAAAAAAATCAAGACTGGATAGTAAAAGAAGATGAAGCAGATTATGATGACAAAGAATAAAACAAGTTTATAATAGGAACATAATTAAATTATGAACCTAGACATATAAAATTTTAAAGGAGGAATATTAATGAAGGAATTTTTGGCAATCGAAGAAGTTAAGGCTCTAGAGGTATTAGATTCTAGAGGAAACCCAACTATACAAGTTGAGGTAATTACAGAGGAAGGAACAAATGGAGTAGCAATGGTTCCATCAGGAGCATCTACAGGAAGTTTTGAAGCAGTAGAATTAAGGGATGGAGACAATTCAAGATATTTTGGAAAAGGAGTTTTAAAAGCAGTTGAAAATGTAAATAAAATAATATCTAAAGAATTGGAAGGTATGAATGTTTTTGATCAAGTAGAAATAGACAAAAAACTAATAGAAATTGATGGAACAGAAAATAAAGGAAAGCTTGGAGCAAATGCAACACTTGGAGTATCACTTGCTGTCGCAAAAGCAGCAGCAAATTCTTTAGGTATGAGCTTGTATAGATACATAGGAGGAGCAAATGCAAAAACAATGCCAGTTCCTATGATGAACATACTAAATGGTGGAAAACACGCAGACAATACCGTAAATATAC
>CAYZMV010000150.1:0-2022 GCA_964479635.1 uncultured Clostridium sp.
ACCAATGCTTCAAGACCTTCGTGAATCGGGTGCAATAGAGCAAGATGCAGATATCGTAATGTTTTTATACAGAGATGAGTATTATAATCCAAATTCAGAAAAGAAAAATACGGCAGAAGTAATTGTAGCAAAACATAGATCTGGTTCAACAGGAACAGTAGAACTATTATGGCTTGAGAATTTTACAAAATTTGTGAATATGGAAAAACATATGGAGTAAAGTATGTTTGAATTACTATAAAATAGGTGAAAATATGTTAAAAGAACAAGTAATTAATACAATAAGAAAATATAATTTAATACATAATAAAGATAAAATAGTAATTGGCGTATCTGGTGGCCCAGATTCTATATGTCTATTACATATATTAAATGAAATAAAACAAGAATTTGATTTTGAGATTTGTGTGGCACATATAAATCATATGATAAGAAAAGAGGCTGACGAAGAAACTGAATATGTAAAAGAGTTTTGCAAAAAATTAGGAATAGAATGTTATATTAAAAGAATAGATGTAACAAAGGTTGCTCATAATTTAAAAAGAGGCACAGAAGAAACAGGAAGAAACATAAGATATGAATTTTTTGAAGAAATTTTACAAAAAACAAATTCAAATAAAATAGCAACTGCACATAATAATAATGATAAAATAGAAACAATACTTATGAATATTTTAAGGGGAAGTGGCAGTAATGGACTAAAAGGTATTGAGGCAATAAGAGATGGAAAGTATATAAGACCATTGATTGATACAACAAGAGATGAAATAGAAGAATACTGCAAACAAAATAAATTAAATCCCAAAATAGATAAATCCAATAATGAAAATATTTATACGAGAAATAAAATAAGAAATATTGTTATTCCATATATAAAAAAAGAATTTAATCCCAATATAATAAAAACTCTAAATAGATTATCAGAAGTAACAAACGAAGAAAATGAATATCTAAATAAAATAACAGCACAAACATTTAAAGAGATACGTATAGAAGAAACTAATAATTGTCTGCAAACAAAAGAAAATAAGCAAATTATTTTAGATTTAAAAAAGTTCAATCGCTTAGAATTAGTAATAAAAAGAAGGGTTATACTATATACTATTAATGAACTTTTATGTTCAGTAGTAGGAATAGAAAAAATAAATATTGACGATATTATAAAACTATGTGATAAAAATATAGGAAACAAATATTTAATGCCAACAAAGAATATTAAGATTTTAGTAAAAAAAGGAAAAATATTTTTTATAGCTGTTGCTTAACCTTCCGTAAGCAAAACGTTGATACTCAAGGGGTTGAAAGAAAAACTTTATAAAAAGGTATTGTAATTAGTGAAACTATGTGGTATATTTCATATATAACATAAGGTACATACCTTAAGTATATGAGGAATGTTTGCAAATAAGACGTGCTCAAACGTTATAAAGGAGATTAAAAATGAAAAGTAGTTTAAAAACATTAGCGATGTGGCTAATTATAGGTATAATATTTATTGTATTAATATCATCAATAATGGATGGTTCACAAAATGAAATGAGTTATTCAGACTTAATGATTGCAATAGAAAGTGGAAACGTAAGTAATATAGAACTTTCATCAGATGGAACACAAGCGTATGTTACATTAAAAGATGATCAAAAACAAATAGAAAAAGAAGTTAACATACCAAGTATAGATAGCTTTATGGATAAAATAAATAATAATTTAGTAGAAAATAGCTTTACATTAGAAGAAAAGTCACAATCAACAATAGTTACAATATTAAGTTTATTATCACCATTTGGAATTATAATAATATTCTTCATATTCTGGTTCTTATTAATGGGTAGCAATCGAGATGGAGCTGGAAATAAAACTATGTCATTTGGAAAAAGTAGAGCAAGAATGATGGGAACAACAGAAAAAACTAAAGTTACTTTTGATGATGTAGCAGGTGTTGATGAAGAAAAAGAAGAATTACAAGAAATAGTAGAATTTTTAAAATCACCTAAAAAATTTACAGATATGGGTGCAAGAATA
>CAYZMV010000151.1:0-1971 GCA_964479635.1 uncultured Clostridium sp.
TTAGCATAAAATTTAATATGGCTGTCATACCACCAATTACTATTCCTGCATCTCCTATTAACACAGCCCAATTACTTAAATCGTGCATTATCTCTCCTCCTTTTTATGACTTTATATATTCTAATACAAGATAGCTATCATCAAAAGCAACATTTGAACCCAAACTCATTATTATATCGCTTTTATTTACACCTAGTTGTATTGTAACACTCGTATCTACACCTACCCTAGGTAGTGGACAATATACACCCGAATTTGTGTATGCAAAACCGTACATATAAATAATTTTATCTATATTCTCTATTCCATGTGGCATAACAAACCCTTGACTGCTATTGATAATACCAGTGTGTATTACTTTTCTATAAATAGGTTTTCCGTCAATCCAAGTTCCTATTTCTTTTTCATCAGTTGAATATACTTCATAATCTTCTAATTTTTTTATTTTTTGTTCTAACTCCAATATTTTCGATTGCATTTCATTTAAATCTTTAATTTTTTGTTCTAGTTCTAATATTTTTGGTTTCATTTCATTCCTCCTTTTTCGTTTAATTTAAGCATCATACGTTCCTTGAATTACAAAAGAAAAGTTTAAGCTTTCTGCATCAATTTCTTCTTTCCAGCCAGTCAACCAATCAATTTTTATTTTGTTACTGATTGCATTCGGTTCTCCTATTTCTTCATAATTAACTTCTTTATCTAACAAAACTCCTTCAAAATAAACTCGCAGACAGCCTGTCCCAACTTTGTATGAAGCTGGGAGTTCTAATTCTGAATTGACAAGATTCTCTGTCAAAGTTTTTGTATAATAATGATGCTCAATATTATCTTGTAATTTATTTAAATTAAATGCTGATAGAGGAGTTGTACCAGTATATTCTGCTTCTGTAACAGTATGTTGTTCTCCATCTATTTCTACATAACCATCACTAACAAGTTGTCCATCTTCAAAATTAATTTTTTCCATCGTTTTCTCCTTTCTTGCTTAAATATTTTTACTGTTTTCTAATCTTTCTATTTTTCCTTGTAATTCTTTTATTTGCTCTTGTTGTTCCTGTATAGCTTGCAAACATATACTTGCTAAACTATATATTTCTGCTCCATTATTATCTGTATTTGTTACTTCTTCTGCATATTTATAATTATCTCCTATAACAAAGCCTATGTGTTTTTTTGTACCGTCTTTTTCGTTTTTTAAGTTGTATTTATATATATCTATCTTGTTTATAATATCTAACGCATTTTCTAGTTTTTCAAAATTCTTTTTATTTTCTGCTAATGATGTTTGTGATAGAGAGACACAATGTATTTCACCCGTTTCTGGACTTATTATAATTGTTGTATTATTACTACTATCATAATAAAAGGAATCTCCAGTTATATAACAATTTATAGCAGATAAACTTCTAAAATAAGAACCATAAAGTCCAATATTCGTTATTACTTTGTTATCATCTTCATCTATTATTTGAATTGCATTTTTTGAATCTGTAGAATTTAATATAAATGTTCCTTTTCCAGAATCTTTCCCATTTATTAAATTAATTACATTTGCATAATCCATTGAATTAAAAGTTCCTGAACGATTTAAATCATATTTTTCATAATCGTCTGGTGTTGGAGATATATCTCCCATTATAATATCTCTTATTCTGTTCGCATCTTCTTGTGTATAAGTATTATTCAATTTTAAATTTGAGCTAAAAATCTCTTTTCCTAAATTAAATCCACCTATATTTCCACCTGTCGCTGTTAAAAAGCCATCTGTAGTCATACTAGAATTTAAACTTTCCCAACCGAAATTATTTGCTGTCATATATATTAATTCTGCAGTTTGCCTTATTAACGAAGCAAGTTCTACTCCTCCATCATCACTGCTTATTTTTTTACTTACTTCTAATTTTATCTCATCTGCAGTTTGTTGTATCGCACTATGCATTTCTATTTCTGTAACGTACAAATCTGTAAAAT
>CAYZMV010000152.1:0-1939 GCA_964479635.1 uncultured Clostridium sp.
GATTCTTCTAATCTTTGTATTGTGTCGAGCTTATTTTCTGTTTCTGTATTTGTTTCAATTTCATCTATTTCTCCTTTAAATTCACTTGTACCGTTTAATTGCCTTTTACTTATGTGTGTAACTATTAACTCCTTGTCTTTATCTTTTATATCTTGTATTCTTGTTAGTATTCTATTTTCTCTAACTGATAATAAATTATATTGTTTAACCAATTCTTTTGATTTATCTATTGTTTCTCTTTTATATAAAATCATTTCATCTTCTGTTAAAACATTTTCAATTATACTTTCATATTCTCCTGTTTTTAATGCTCTTTTATTACCTTTTTCTGCTCCGAGGTCCACCTTTATTTCCTATTGCATTTTTATTGCCTTTTTGCACTTCACTACGATTACTTTCCCTTTTCCATTTGTATTTTTGTATTAGCCATTCAAGTTTATTGCGAGTGATTTTGTGTCTACTTATGATTTTGCTATATTTCATACCTGACATATAATCTTTTTCAATTTTTTTTATTTTTTTATCCACATACAACCACCGCCATTATCTTTTTTCTAATACTGCTTTCTTTCCTGTAAATTCTTCCCATCTTTTTACAATAATATCACAATATTTTTGATCTAATTCCATCATATAGCAAACTCTTTTTGTTTGTTCTGCAGCAATCAATGTAGTACCACTTCCACCAAAACAGTCTAATACAATATCTCCTTTATCCGTTGTTAATCTTATAGCCTTCATTGGCAATTCTATTGGAAAACAAGCCTTATGATTATCTAATTGTGTATTTCCTGTTACTATTCTCCAATAATTAGTAACTCCTATTCCTCTACTTTTGTTAAAATACCCTCTTTGTTCAGTTGTTCCTAAATAATATAATTCCATATCTTTAGAGATTTCGTCTTCATCTCCTACCATTAAAATATCTTCATATTGCCTAGTTAACATATCTTTAGAAACTATTGGCATTCCGTGTCCTTTATCCCATACAATTAGTTCCATAAATTTTAGCCCTGTTTCCTTTATGATTCTATACATTATTTCTATAAATTCCCATCGACTATTTTTGTTATAACTAATATTCCAAAATAAATATCCTTTTAAATATCTTTTCCATAAATCAACTACTCTTAAATTAAAATCAATATATTTTTTACTTTCTAAATTATCTGTATAATCTTCGTACATATCTGCTCCCATATTATAAGGAGGCGATGTAAATAAGCATTTTGCTTTATTATTATTTATCAATTTTTTTACATCGTCTTCACTTGTACTATCTCCACACATTAACCTATGTTTTCCTAATATCCATATATCTCCTTGTTTTGTAATTGGCTCTTCTATTTTATTCAATTCTTCTTCTACATTAAATTTGTCCTTTTTCTTAAACACATTTTTTATAATCTTTTCTATTTCCTCTTCATCAAACCCTGTAACATCTGTGTCTATATCTTCATTAACCAAATTTACTAATAATTGTTCTAGCTTTTTGTTATCCCAATTACCTGTTGTTCTGTTTAATGCTATATTTAATAGTCTTTCCTTGTTTTTATCTAAATCAACAACATTACATTCTATTTTTTTATATCCTAATTCTTTTAATATTTTTAATCTTTGATGTCCTCCGATTACAGTCATATCCTTATTTACTATAATAGGATCAACATATCCAAATTCAGTTATGCTTTTCTTTATTTTTTGATATTCTTTGTCTTCTGGTTTCAAATCTTTTCTTGGATTGTATTCTGCTAATTTTAGTCTTTCTATCTCTATTATTTGAATATCCATAATCTAACTCCTTAAAACATTTATTTCTATTTCTGCAAATTTTACATTCTTTTGTCATACAAAATTCAACATTCATAATTACCTCATTAGTTTATTTTATAAAAAATAAAAGCCTACACATTTTATAGGTAGGCTTTTACCAAAATAT
>CAYZMV010000153.1:0-1910 GCA_964479635.1 uncultured Clostridium sp.
AAATATTATTTCATAGTCATATTTATCTTTTAAAGAGTATAAAACTTCAGAAACCTTTTGATAACATTCTTCTACAACTTGTTCTTCTAAATACATTGGTATAACAAGTGAAATCTTTTTCATTTTTCCCCTTCCTTTCCGTCTTGCCATAGGTAAACATATTACACAAGTTTATTTTCTTTCATATTAAATTTCATTCTTTTCTCGCTTCGCTCAAAGGCACACATAGGAATGAAAACCTAATTATTTTCATATTAAAATTCATCTAATATTTTACTTACAAGGCATACGTAGTTGTGAAAGTTTGATTTTTTTTACTGTTTTTGCTTTTTCATTAATTTTTATATTCTTATTTTTCTATTATAATAAAATTTTTGTTAAAGTACCTTGCCGCATCTGAATTTATCCAAAAATCTTTATCTTCATTAAAATCATTAAAGAATAATAAATAAGGATGATTTGTTAATTCTTTTAAATAAACTTCTTTTATATCTTCATTTTCCAAAATTTTATATCTTTCAAGCATTTCTTCATGATAATTAGCAGCTTCACCAGTTACTAAAGAATTTAATGCTTCATAACTTGTAAATTCTTTATATTTTTTTGTAGGGAAACATACTAAAATTAGTACTACAAACAAAATGGATACATAGATTATTATTCTTTCATTTATATATTCCATTAAATTATTAAACTCTTCTCCAAATTTTTTTGTAATCCATCCTAAATAATATCCAAAATTAAGAAGTAACAACCAATAATATGAGTAATAAACCATATCTATTAATCTTCCTGCACCTATATCATTCAAAGCATATAAAGGCGGAACAAGTTGTGAGCAAAATATACCAAATGAAATTATTGTAAAGATTAATGGATATTTGAACTTAAATTTACTTTCTTTAATAACTTGATAAATAAATGGTATTAATATTAAAAATCCTATTACTACAATTAAGTTAGTCCAATTATATATAAGTTTCGTTCCCTCTACAAGCGCAGCAAGTATAGATTTTACAGCACCTAAACTGTTATCATTCATCGACTGTCTTACTGCATTGCCAGGTGCTAACACGCTAATCAAAAAAGATACTATAGTTACTACAGTTATAGCACTAAGATGATATTTCTTTTTATTTTTTATTATAAATAGGCTTAATGTAATTAGCACTAAAATTATTGTATACGATAAAGCTGTTGGAAAATTGCTACCACTTACAACTACAGAAAGAAGTACACATAATATGGTCCATAAAATTACCCCCCCTTTTTGTGTTTTGCTTGTAATAAGATTAATTATGGCTGAAATAGCAAGTAACATTATTGAATAGAAGAATGTATAGTAAATTGAGCCATTCCACCAAAATAAGCTTTGCACTGGCTCTGGCAACATTTCTATTGCAAATACAGTAATAAGTATTGATATAATAAAAACCACTGAGTTTTTATTATAGTTAAATAATTTTTTTGCTATTGTCTTTATTAAACATATATTAGATATAAGAAGTGTAAATATTAAAATAAATGTTGTTATACTATAAAATTGTACATTACCGAATATGCTTGGTTGTAGAGCAAACATAAATATTGCGCTAAAAGTTCCTTGCCAACCATTATATGTTTGTGCAACAGTTTTAAAAGATGCTTTTAAAACGTTAAAAATGTTATGTGTATTTTCCCAAGCCAAATGTGTTTCGTAACCATAAGAATAATCATCTGCTGAAGGCATATTATATTTAGCTATTTGAAGTATTGGAACTACAAGTATTATAGCACATATAATCACACCTACTGCAATTATAATATTGGATTTAGATTTTATAAAATTTAATATTTTATTCATTTTAATATCACTTTCCATCTTTTTTATTATAATTCTTCTGCAAATCGCTTTTGCAATTTATTAAATA
>CAYZMV010000154.1:0-1537 GCA_964479635.1 uncultured Clostridium sp.
TTGGTCTTGCCATTACCTTACTTCCTTCCATATTTAGTATGTAAAAAAATACTGAGGAATTTTAATGTCTCCGGTCGTACACAGGTGCCCTGTTTCCGGAGGTGTTAAAATCCTATCAGTATTATTTTTGTCCCCGGATAGCATTATGAGTACTCAGTACACTTGCTTGCAAAACAGGAGAAGGCTATATCCGCAGTAGTTGAACACTTTAATCGGAAGGTCAAGGAGTTTGTTGCACGCAATCTCGATTTCTTTAAGAAAGTTGCCACATTTGTTGCTATGAAACGTTCTCTCTATGCGAAAAAGGTTCAGCAGCAGAAAGGGGCGTGTGAGATCGTAGCAATAGTGTTGTAGCGGTAGGGTTTTAATCTTTCTTGGATCTTATCCATTAATTTATTCTGATTAAGTGAGTTTAATTAAATGGAAACAAGATCTATCTGTAGTAATAATAATATACTGTAAAAAATGTCGGAGTTGGATAGAGATGAGCATATCTATTTTCATATGTACACACAGATAAATGGAAGTTAAAGGAAGATAATTTGACACGGAAACTTAAAATACGAATATTTTTTAGTGTACATTTGATATAAAATATATTTTTTCAAATGAGATTCACTCCTCACTATCCAAAATGGATGAACGAGGAAGGCCATCAAATTTTCACCACTGAGAAAACAATAAAATCTGCAAATATTACTTCTTATATATTCTTCCCGCTGTTAAGAGAAAATTTGTCTTCATAAATACATATTTAGAGTATATTCGCCTTTTATAAAGTGACAGAATGGTGGTGCTTGTCTTGTCTTTTCTGCAATACCTTTTCTATTTTCCGAGGAGGGAAAGGATCACTGAGCAATACAATCTGATACCCTTTCGTGAGTGCTCACACAAAAACTGACGAATCAATCTTTCTATTAGTTGAATATCACCATAAGGAGAAAGAGCATAGATGAAAAAACTATTTGGAAACTTAGTGAAGAAGCAAAGATTGAAAATGATTTATGGGCTGTGTGATTGATATTTGCAGGGCCATTCGATTTTAGATTGTGTCATTTAGAAAAGTTGTTTTCTATTGATGACAATTCTTTCTTTTTGTGCTAGTTATATGCATTTATTGTTATACTTTACTAATGACATTTTTTCTTTTTCGTTTGTCACTTTTAAATATACTTTAATGGTTAGAAAATTTGTGGTTGTATTTCTCAGACATAGAGGGTATAATATCTTTTAGCACGAATCTCAATTTAGGAGGACGTAATATGCAAAACGGTTCTGGCATTGCTGGCCTTATCTTTTGGGTAATAATTATGGGTGTTATTTTCTATCTTATGATTTATCGCCCCCAAAAAAAACAAGAAAAAGCTGCAAGGATTCTTCGCAACAGTATTACACCCGGAGATATTATTGAAACTATCGGAGGCTTTACAGGAATCGTCTATTCTTATGATGATAAGAATGTTGTTTTAGAATTAATCCCAGACGATGTTAAAGTCTTAGTTTTAAAAACTGCTATTGCAAGAATAGTAACAGAAGA
>CAYZMV010000154.1:1547-1803 GCA_964479635.1 uncultured Clostridium sp.
GTGTCCTGCAGGTCAAAGGTGACGATGTTGTCTTTGAAACCGGGGCCGACAGAACTAAACTGGTTGTAAAAAATTGGGGAGTACGTGCTCGTGTTGTCCCTAACGAAGAATCTTCTGCTAACAATGATGTTGCTAATGACAACAATGCGGACACAGGTGATAAAGACGCGGATGCCTAAAAGATTTTTTTGTTAATTCCCAGGAAAAGAGCCTCTCCGTGTTACTTAGTAATAGTAGGGCGGGGAGGTAAAAATAT
>CAYZMV010000155.1:0-1718 GCA_964479635.1 uncultured Clostridium sp.
CAAATATTTCTTTTACAATCTTTGCTTCTTCTTCATTTATTTTTAGAATATATTTCTCATTTGGCATTTTATCATACCCAAAAACAATATTGGGAACTCGTCCTTTTTGTGCTGTAATATCTTTTCCAAATTTAACCCTTTTAGACATATTAGCACTTTCTTGTTGTGCCATTGCACCCAAAATAGTTAGTATAAATTCAGAACCACCTTCCATTACTTCACCATTATTTAAAAAATCTACTTGTACTCCATAAGATTTTAATTCTCTGACACTTTGCAATAAATCAACTGTATTTCTAGCAAAACGACTAACATCTTTTACAACTACTTTATCAAATTTTTTTTCTTTAGCATCCCTCATCATTGCTTGGAATTGTTTTCTATTTTTTATTTGCTTTCCTGATATTCCTTCATCTGCATATAGTTTATACAACTCATAGCTGTTCTTTTTAGTAAATTCATTAAAAAATTCTATTTGCTTTTCAAGAGAATCAATTTGTGCCTCTTTCTCTGTGGAAACCCTACAATATGCTGCAATTTTCATAATATTTATCCGTTCCTTTCATTTTTCTGTTACTTTATTTTCGTTCTGTTACATTTTAACATATTGTTTTTATTATAGCAATAGATAAACAAAAAACTATTCTATATTTCAAGAATAGTTTTTCAAATATAACCTAATTAATTTATTTTTATTCTCTAATAATATATTTTTCATTTCAATTATATCATAGAATGGAATATTAATACCTTTTTTAGCAAGTTGAATTACTCTAAAGGATGTAATAATAACATTATCTCTTTCGGTAGTTGGAATTTCAACATCTTTATTTGAATTGGTATATTTTTTCTCTATGTATTTTTCTGTTGTAGGAAATATATTTTGTATTAAAAATACAGCCTTTTTACCTAATACCTTACCAAATACAAAGTTGTACACTGGCCTATTTCCACTGTTTAATTTTTTATCTTCATAAATTTTTTTATATTTATCATATTTAGTTGATATTGGAACAAACCATATTATTTCTTTATTCTTTCTATCTCTAAAACAAAAATAACAAGGTCTTTTGTTCCCATTTTCTTTATTTTCCATTAATCCATAATCTTTAAATATATCGAAAAATACATCATTTATAAAATTTTCCATCTTCTATTACCATTTTTTCTCCTTTTATGAAAATATGGGATCTAAGCTTTATAGACCCCACATTTTTACTATAATTAACATTTTTCCACCTGCACATTTATATCTCGCAAGCAGGGTTGCGGTTCACATTTTCTCACCTATAAATTTATATTTCGCAAATAGGGTTGCGGTTCACATTTTAATTATAGCAGATATTAAATATCTACTACTATTATATTCATTATAGCTTATTTTATTAACAAAAGTCAATAGTTTTCAAAAGTTACTTGATTTTCTTACAATTTCATCTTCTGCTATTTCATGAGAATTTTGAAAAGTATTTGAATTTGTATAATCGAATTTTATCTTTTCATTATTCTCTGCCAAATTATAAGCTAACACTCCTGCCATAGCTTGTACTATTTGCTCCTCAGTATTAGGATTTACAAATGTGATATTTAAAGTCTTTTTCAAAATTCTCACCTACCTTCTTTTCAATACTATTATTAAAATTTTAAAAATATTACAAAAAAAATATACCTTGACCAAATCAAAGCATATTAGCTATACAAATATTTTGTTACTTTTA
>CAYZMV010000156.1:0-1540 GCA_964479635.1 uncultured Clostridium sp.
TGGAAAACTTAAATAAAGATGGACAAGCATCAGAAAGAAATCCAATGACAAAGGTCTATAAAATTGTAGATGGATTGAAGGAATATTTAGAATAGATTTTACTAAAAAATATGGAGAATTAATATGGTGGGAAGCATATCAATTTTTAAAACACAACAGAATAGATAGTGCGACTAAAGGAAATTTATATAACACAGTTTCAGCTGTTGCGGCACATTATATATTAATAAGATTGTTAATGGATTATTTATACAACTACGAAAGAAAAGACTATGTAAAAAAGTATAATTAATCTAAATACTTTATTCTATGTGCATAATTAATATAAAGGAAGGTATTATATGATAGAGTTGCAAAGAATAGTAAATAAGTATTTTCAAAAAGATGGGACAGCAGAAGTATATTATTATATTAATCAAGAACTATTTAATAAAGTAGTTAATCCTGATAATATTAGATCTTATGAAAGACCAGATATATTATCTATATTTGATAATAAAATAGTCGGAATAGAACATTTTGAATTTGATAGTTATAAAAGTAGTAATAAACATGGGAGTGATTTTAAAATCAAAAATTCTTCTGTAGAAAGAAAATTTGATGAAAAAGTGAAAGAAATTTTAAAAGAAAAAGATTCTCTAATTGTTCATGATCAAATTGAAAGTACAGCTTCATTAAACAATTATTTTAATAATTTTAAAAAAATATTTAAAGCGCATTATAGAAAAATAAATGATTATTTAGAACATATAAAACAAGATCTTGATTGTTCCAATAAAGAAATTCATTTTTGTTTTTTTGCAGAAGATGTATCACCGTTAGGTAGCTATTTCTTAAATGAAAAAAGAAAAATCTCTTTATTAAACCCATTGTTTTCAGATGAAGTAATAGAATTATTAAAAAATAGCCCAAAAGTAGAGTATTTAATAATTGGTACATATGCCATGGATAAACACAAAATGATTATTATAGAAAATAAAAAGAAAGTGCTGGAAAAGTTTAAAAAAGAACATATGAAAATTGAAAATAAAGACTTTTTAGCATTTTCACCACAGACAACAGGATATGCATTAAAAATCTCTAAAGAAGATATGATTAAGAATTAAGCTATATATTGTTTTAGTATTTTTAATTTGTATTATATTGATAAATTGTTTTCCTAATTTATTTAGTGTTGTTTTTCAAGTAATGCTAGAAATATATTTACAATTAATTTTGAAGAAGATGATGTCAATGAAGAAAAGTACACATGGTGTTTGCTCTAGTTATATATGTGTAGATAACAAATGTGATATATACAGATTAAAGACAATACTAAAAATTATATAGATGTAGAGCAATTAGGTTCGAATCCTGAATCTACACACCAAAAATAAGCCCAAACGGGCTTATTTTTTATTGGAAATTTTAAAAATATTTTATAAAATTTCCAATGTTCAATATTTTTGTGGCAGTTACCTAGTGAATAGATGCAAATTTTAAAAAATTCATAATAAATTTAACCATTTTTAATATTTACAAGTCATTATTAATTAGAGAA
>CAYZMV010000157.1:0-1520 GCA_964479635.1 uncultured Clostridium sp.
TTATGATATATTGTTGAAGAAAATATAGATACAAGGAGTTGATACATATGATAGCAATTGGAAGTGACCACGGCGGATATAAACTAAAAGAACAATTAAAAAGATATTTAGAAGAAAAAAATATAGAATATAAAGATTTCGGATGCTACAATGAAGGAATAGTAGATTATCCAGATATAGCAGAAGCAGTAGCTAAATCAATACAAAAAAAAGAATGTGATAGAGGAATATTGATATGCCGTTCAGGAATAGGAATGGACATAGTTGCAAATAAGTTTAAAGGAATAAGATGTGCTAACTGTGATACAGAAGAGAAAGCGAAACTTTCAAGGGCACATAACAATTCAAATATATTAGCTCTAGGAGCAGATTTTATAACAGAAAATGAAGCAATTTGCATATTTAGGGTGTGGATTGCAACAGAATTTGAAGAAGGTAGACATGCAGAAAGATTAAGTATATTAGATGAAATAGAAGATGCAAATATGAAATAAAAAAGTCGGAGGTATTATATATGTGGGGAAATATAGCAATAGCTTTCCTACATGCTTTTATAGTATCTTTTATGGCAACACCATAAAAATAGCGGAAAAAGTAGGAGCAGTGGATATACCTAAAGACAAGAGAAGAATGCATAAAAAACCAATGCCCAAATTTGGAGGGCCTGCAGTAATATTAGGATTTCTCGTATCAGTCATATATATGTTAATAGTAATGAGCATAGAAAAAAGTATCAATCTATTTGATGCAGATCAATATGGGAAGAAACTAATAGGAATGTTTCTTGGAATTGTTATTTTATCAATTACATGTGTAATAGATGATATAAAAACAATCAAACCGATAGTAAAGTTGGCTGGTCAATTTTTAGCAGCAGTAGTAGCTGTATCATTTGGAATAAGAATAGATGATATTAATCTCTCAAATATGTCGGTCGAATTAGGAGAAGCAGTACAAGTACTTATAACAATTGTATGGATTGTTGGAATAACAAATGCAATAAATTTAATAGATGGCTTAGATGGCTTATCATCAGGAATTACGGCAATATCTTCCATATCATTACTAATAATATTTATATTGAATGGTTCACCAGCCATAGCAGTATTATTAATAACATCACTTACAGGAGCGCTAGTAGGCTTTTTACCATTTAACTTTGCACCAGCAAAAACCTTTATAGGAGATACTGGCTCCAACTTTTTAGGTTTTGCAATTTCAATTATATCAATACTAGGAATAGCAAAAACATATACAGCGGTAGTAATAGTTTTACCAATAATTGTTCTAGGTTTACCAATATTTGATACATTGTGGGCAATTATTAGAAGATTAATAAAAGGAAAATCTATAAAAGCAGTATTTAAAGCAGATAAAGGTCATTTACATCATAGAGTAGTTAAACTAGGATTTAGCCAAAAACAAGCAGTTTTAATCTTATATGGAATTAGTGCTTCATTTGGAATATTTGCAATAATTTTATTAGATAGTGGAATTTGGAAAGCATTATCATTTTTATT
>CAYZMV010000158.1:0-1517 GCA_964479635.1 uncultured Clostridium sp.
TTTGCCTTTACTAAGATTGTCAAATTTATATTCTCCAACTTCATTAGAATATACTTTAATAATTTCTCCATCTTCCCCTTTTACTTGTTGATTTGTACTAACATTAAACAGAGTTAATGGAATTTCTGGTATTCCACCTTCATTTTCATCTTGTTTAGAATTGGCGTTTTCGTCATACCATATTCTTCCTGATATAAAGTATTTATTCTCATTTTGAGATGCATCACTTCCTAGTTGAGATAAACTAGCTATTTTTACTCCTTCTATTTCATTTTTTACTGAATTTACTTCTAAATTAAGACCATTTACTGTTACTGCAACTTGGTTTTCTATTTCCTTTGACTGTTCTTCTCTATTTAAGTAATAAGGCTTTGCTATTATTGTTACTCTTAGGTTATCACCTGGATTAACTTTTTCGTTAATAGTAACCACAGGAGGTCTTACTTCATCATCATGTATATAACCTGTATTGCCATTTCGTACTGTATAGCCTTCTACTTTTAGATCGTTAGGAATATTATCTTTAACCATTATATTAGCGGGTTTCTTTGAATCATTTTTTACATTTATATAATATTCAATCTTATCGGTATCTGACATTCTATAATCTATATTGCTACTTAAAGTAGCTGTAAATCCTTTTGTATCTATAACATCACCAGTATACGTATTGGATTTAATTTCCTTTTCCATTCCATCATACGTTGCTGATGCTGTTAAAGTAATTGGCTGATCAGGCTCTTCTATATATCCAACTTTGCCGTTTATTTTAAATGTTTTTATTTCATTGCTAGCAATTTGATCTATATTATATGTAATAACACCGTTTTTTTCATCAAATTCTCCACCTTCGCAGTTTGTTATATTTAAATATTTTGGTATGTTTACTTTTAAATTAACATTTTTTATATCTTCACCTTTATGGTTTTCTAATTTTACGTCAAAGCGTAATTCTTTATCTACATATATCTCTTTATACTGCGTATTTAAGAATATATTTACAGATAATGTGCCGTCTTGAATTATATTTTCAAATGAGCCAGTAGAATTTTCTAACATATTTTCTGCACTTAGCTCTGTCCTAATTGAAAAATTTGTTCCTATATCGTTTGCTTGGTGTACAAATATAATTACATCAATATCTTTTGTTTCTCCTAGATTAATTCTATCTATGCTTATTATTTTTTCTTCATCTTCACTACTAAAATTACCTGATATTATATTGCCTTCGTCATCATAAGAAGATGGTGTGTAAAAGCTCGCGTTTTCTGGTTTTTGTACTTTTACAGTTACATTTTCAGCTGCTTTGTCCCCTGTATTTGTTGCATGAATTGTATATTTTATATATTGTTCTCTGTGAATATTTTCTCCGCTTTTTATTTCTTCATCTGTATTGTAATCTTTTGCTGTGATTTCTGTTCTTATTACTGGAATATTATCTGTTTTAATAATAATTGACTTCGCTAATACTGCGTTTTTGCTTGCACTATTTCCTTCCAAAGTATCGTAATAAACTA
>CAYZMV010000159.1:0-1515 GCA_964479635.1 uncultured Clostridium sp.
GAACTGGCGAATATATGGAAAGAATTTAATAAAAAGGAAGGTTAAATTAATGTCTAATCTAAATGTTAAGTTTAAAAAAATATTAGAAGATTTGGAACAAAATATACAAAACAAAGAAGATTTAGAATATGTAAAAGTTCAAATATTTAATTTATATAATCTATTTTTTGATGAAATAAATAGAATAGAAGATATAACAGAATCTAGAATGAAAGCAATTTCTGGAAGTCAAGCAGTATTGCAAGAAAAAGTAGAAAATCTTGAAAATGAAATAAATTCCCTAGAAAAAGAATTGTATATGGATGAAGAAAGTGATTTTTCAATTACTTGTCCATATTGTAATAATGAGTTCATTGTTGATTGTGAAGAATTAAAAGATGAAATAGAATGTCCTGAATGTAACAATATAATTGAACTAGACTGGGGAGATGACGGCAAAGATGATGGATGTTGTGGGCATAATGGATGTTCACATTGTAATCACGATGACGACGATGATATGTAATATAACACAAAGTTTAAATTGATTTTACATTATACTAATAATAGTCTAATGGATCGACGGCTTTGCCGTCTTTTTTTATACTTAAATGTAAATGCGGTCCAGTAGTATTGCCGGTTTGTAGGGTTACCATTTGAATCTTTATATGGATTATTAGGAACACCATATACATTTTTAGGACCAACAACTGCAACTCTTTCACCCTGATTTACAAATTGTCCTTTATAAACAATAAAGTTAGGAGATACGTGGGAATATGATGAAGAAATATCGCCATTTGTGACTGTAACAGTATACCCATTTGCTCCATTAAAACCTATAAAAGTTACCTGACCAGAAAAAATGGCAATGATATTTGTTCCCATCGGTGCACCTATATCTATACCATAATGAAAAGAAGAGCCGATTAGATGTAGGAGATTTTCGAGGACCAAAACGAGAAGTGATAGTTGTGTACCCCGGCGTTGGCCAAATAAAGCCAGAAGAACTAATATCAAAAGAATTAGTATAATTATTATCTGGTGAGTAACCAGCAACATATCCATATTCCGATAAATAAGGAATAAATATACATAAAGAAAAAATTAATACAAGAGTAAAACATATAATTAATAAGCTAAAAGAAGAAAACGATTTAAAAAACATAAGACCTCCAATAAATCATCAAGAGTAAAAAGCTAAGAATAAAAAGTAAATATACTCATATTAGAATTTAAAATATGGCAGGGGTAGAAGGATTCGAACCCTCACAGGCGGTTTTGGAGACCGATGTGCTACCATTAACACTATACCCCTAAATTGAATTACTTAATTATATTAGCATATTTTTTAATTATACGCAAGAGAAAAAAATAAAATCTTTATAATAAACATATAAATATTGTAAAGAGGAAAAAAATATAGTATAATAAATATTGCATATGGGGATGTAATTGGTTTCGACAGTAATGTAGAAGTATGAACTGCGAGTAGTGGATGGTTGCTTTGGCCACTTAAAAAAAGCAAGTTAAATA